>JAIOHO010000181.1 GCA_019912905.1 Anaerolineae bacterium | reverse complement strand
CTGACTAACGAGCATCCGTCCAGTCGATAATCCGATATGCTTTTGTTAAGCTGCATTTCTGCACAGGTCATACCACGTCGGGGACCCCGCTGCTCACCCGTAGGGCGACCGGAGCGCGTATGAGGGTGAGTTGCGCTGTTTGCAACTCACCCGGCACAAGCCAGACGCGCGCCCGTAGCCGTACCTGCTGGCAGGTATGAGGCAGTGGGGTGGCGTGGTACTGTGCAATGAGAAAGGCAGCAAATGGCTATCGGCGGATTGAATGGATGACGCGGGGGAGCGGACGAACTGAAGGGGTATCACTGTTGTTGGAAAAGCCAGCGGTGAAAATGTTATCTCACTATAACATTTGAAACGGTTTGGGTAAAATTGTTTCAAATCAACAGCGTATTATATAAATACGCTTTGCTGACATTGTTCTGATTTTGTAGCCCAACTCGCTCCTTTTTCTCGGCATTCCCCCTGGTTACTGGTGGGACATGTTGAGGTGCTAAGTGTTACACTTTCTCAAAGAGTGGACTTGAGAAGGATAAAGAAATGTCCGCAAAACCCAACGCCCCACACTTTGTTCTTGCTGCTGTCCAACGCATCTACTCCGAACTACCCAAACTCGTCGGGCTGGCGGCCTGGGCTGAAATCCAGCCGCAGGTGGAAAACTACATCCGGCAGCTCGAATCCACACCCAACAAATACCTCGTCTCAACGCAGCTCTATGGTCTGCTCTCCAATTACGAATCAGCACGGATACGTATGAGCGACGAACTAAACACCCAGGCGGACCTGAGTCAGGGCCTAGAAGATCAGATACGGCAGCTTGCAACGAGCCTGGGCTTTGATGCAGAGACCGCTGATGGACTCAGCGCAGCCGCGTTCAGCAAGCTGGTTTGGGAGCCTAAACCGGAAACAGTACCAACCGCCCAGGAGCTTGAGCGCAAGCGTATGGAGCTGAAGAAAGGCGGTGTTGATGGCGCGATCAGCGTGAAATTCAGGAACATGCGCCTGGATAAGTGGGATTTTGCGACCATTGTTGCCGGTTTTGTAACCACCGGTTTCGATATGACCAATACGCCGCATCCCGTGTTCATCGCTGGCTGCATCATTCTGATTGCCAGCACACTGCGAAACGCAATGAAAGTCGAGCTGGATGAGCAGGATGCCAGCGTCTTCTGGGGCATGATCAAAGCGACCGGCGACATGCGTGGAGCAGGGCTGAGTGAGTCGACGGTTCTTGCCGAGACCAATGCCGAACGCAAGAAGTACCGGCTTGATCCCCCGCTGGCCGAAAACCAGGTGTATCACGCGCTGCGAAGACTGGTGGAAATCGAGACTGTCGAGAAAAGCGGCGACAACTATCGCATTATTGAAAACTACAAAATTAAGGACTGACCATGTCCAATTCTTTCTCGCAGAAATTGCAGCTGACCTGCCCGCAGACCAATCAGCCTTTTGAGTATGAAGTATGGCTCATCATCGACCGTGACGAACGCCCCGACTTGATCGAAAAAGTCAAAGCAGACACCCTGCACACGGTAATAAGCCCCTATACCGGCGATGAACTGGGCGGAGTAGATGCGCCCCTGCTCGTCTTCCAGCCGAACCACACGCCGCCGCTGTTGTTCTCCCCTGCACAGCAGACCATCCAGGAGCAAGATCAGCAGCAAGCCACAGGACTCATCCACCAGTTACAGCAGAACCTCGGCGTAAAGTGGCAAGAAGCGTGGCTGCAAAATGGCCTAACTGGTGTAGAGCGACGAATGCTGCCTGTCGCCTTGAGCGATGACCCCGCTGAAGAACTCCGCAAGCAGCAGGAGCAACTCGAAAAACTAAAAGATGAAGAACCAAAAGCATATGAACGATTGGTGCAAATACAAGCAGCGATGCAGCGACTCCAACAAAGCGATGACCTCGAAGGCGAGATGGAGAAGATCAAGGCGGAAAACCCGGAACTGCACCAGCAACTCATAGAGTTGATGCGGGCAATGCAAGGCCAACAACAAACCGGCGGCAGCTCCGGTAACCTGCAAGCCATACTGCAAGAACTGAGCCAGCCGCCACGTGATACTCGAGACATGCCGCGGCGCGTGGAACTGTCCCAGGAAGCCTTAAAGATACTGCCAAAAGAGGGCAATGAAGGGCCATGGGCGTCTTTACAGAATGAACTCGGCAACAGTCTCGTGCAAAATCCGTTAGGTAACCGTGCTGACAATATCGAGCAGGCTATTGCTGCCTACCAGCAGGCGCTCACCGTCAGGACTCAGTCCGCCATGCCTGTGGAATGGGCACAAACGATGACGAACCTGGCGAATGCCTACTATTCCCGCATCTGGGGGGGCAAAGTCGACAATATCGAACAGGCGATTGCCGCCTACCGGCAGGCACTCACCGTGATAACGCAGCCCGCCATGCCTGTCGAATGGGCAACCATCATGAATAATCTGGCGGCTGTCTACGTTGACCGTATCCAAGGGGACAGAGCCGATAACATCGAGCAAGCGATTGCTATCTACCAGCAGGTGCTCAAGGTGAAGACGCAGTCCAACATGCCTGTGGAATGGGCGCAAACGATGAATAACCTGGCGAACGCCTACCGAAACCGCATCCGAGGGGACAGAGCTGACAAC
>JAIOHO010000180.1 GCA_019912905.1 Anaerolineae bacterium | reverse complement strand
ACGGCCCAGGGCATCGGCGTCCAGCCGCAGGCTTTCCTGATGGCGGTGGCGCTGGCAGCGTCGATGGCCTTTGCTTCGCCGGTGGCCTCGCCGGTCAACACGCTGGTGATGGGCGCGGGGCACTACCGGTTCTTCGACTATGTCAAAATCGGCGTGCCAATGATCGCCATCAATTTCGTGATCGCCATGATCATTCTGCCGCTGTTGTTCCCCTTTTAGGCGCGCCGCTCCACACAGCATCGGTGGCGGATCACAGGCCGGACGTTGGGTAGACTGGTTGATGATCCGCTAAACTTTCCCGCATGAATCACACCTTATCCCCCAGAAACGGCCTGTGGCGCTGGCTTCTGGCCGTGGGCTGGACCGCGCTGATCCTCGTCCTGCTGCTGCAATCCAGCAGCCAGCCGGTCATCGGTCCGGCAGCGCCTCCGGGACAGCCTTCGCTCGGTCGGGAAATGCTGCTGACCAGCGGCCACATCGTCGGCTTTTCCATCCTGACCGCCCTATGGTGGTGGGCGCTTTCGCAAAACATAAGCGCGCGCGCGGCGCTGGCCGCAGCAGTCGTCCTTGCCCTGCTCATCGGAACCGGCTCTGAAATCGCGCAGGCCGCCGTGCCCGATCGTTCTGCCTCGTGGTTCGATCTCATGGTAAACTGGGGGGTGACGCTGGCGACTGCGTGGCGGCTCGCCAGGATACATCCTGCCTGACGCGGAATACCTGCCTGTGAGACCCTTGGGTGCCCTGCTGATTCTGTTCGCTGCGGCCTGCACACTGACCACGCAGCCCCCGGAAACCCCGACGCTGACGCCGACCGAAACACCCAGCGTGACAGCGACCCCGGTCGTGATCGACGCGCGCAATACTCCGGAACCGACCCCTGCGGCGGGCGACAATATCCGCCCCGGCTGCACGCCGCGCAGCGACTGGCCGCTGTTTACCGTGCCGCCGGGCATGAACCTGAGCACGCTGGCCTTTTTCGGCAACACGACCATCGACGCGCTGGCCGAAGCCAAC
Organism: Anaerolineae bacterium; assembly: GCA_019912905.1. Taxonomy (GTDB): domain Bacteria; phylum Chloroflexota; class Anaerolineae; order Aggregatilineales; family Phototrophicaceae. Next base: position 7,392 of record JAIOHO010000180.1, on the reverse strand, counting down.
TGCCTGATCAACGTCGATGCCCTCTTCGCCGGGCAGGACCTGCGCGTGCCACCCGGTTTCCCGCCAACTGCGCCGCCGGAATTTGGCAGCCCGGTGACACGTTCACGGGTGGGCCTCAGCCCTTACGTGCAGTTTACCGACGGCTGGTATGAAGTCCAACCCGGCGCGACGGTATCACTCGGATGGGAACCAGCGCTGCCCGCCGAGGTGACCACCATCGAGTTTTATGCCACGTCCGCTGCGGCCAATGCCCAACCGGTCCTGATTGCTGTAGACTCGACCGGCGGCGACAACCTGTGGATTAGCTGGACAGTCCCGGCCCAGTTTGCCGGGCAGATCAGCGCAGTCGCCTATCGCGGCGAGGCGGTTTACGCCCGCACGGACGAATCGATCAACGTCTTTACCTCACTCAGCTAAGGCACCGTCAGGACGACGCATCCAGTTCGGCCAGCGCCTGCTGCGCACTTTCGTTATTGGGATCGACCGCCAGGACACGCTCGTACCAGCTTCGGGCGTTGCCCGGGTCATTGGCCGCGCGATACCAATCTCCGATGGCCTTCCAGCGGTAGACATCGACGGTGTCCGGCTCGATGGCCTGGGCCGTCTCCAGTGCATAGGCTGCCAGCAGCGGCTGCTGTCGATCGCTGCCCCGCCAGAAGGCATAAACGCCGAGTTCGTCGATCACACCCGCTTCCGGCGGCAGCATGCGGAACAGGCGCGCCGCATTCTCAATCTGCCCGGTCCACACATAGGCCAACCCCAGCGTTTTGATGGCCGCCGGGTTGGTCGGCTCATAGGCAAAAGCCGTTTCCAGCAGGGGGACGGCAGGGGCGAAGTCTTCCATTTTGACATGCAGATACCCGCTGCGGCGGTTGGCATTCGGCCACTGCGAGTCGATGGTAAGGGCTTCTTCATAGAGTGCCTGCGCCTGCCGGTTGAAGTCCTCACGCTCCTGATCAGGCATAATCTCCACCAGTTCGGCCCGGGTTTCCAGCAGGGCACCCTGGTTGGTGTACCAGGCCGCGCGCAGCTGCTGGCTGAACACGAGCGCCAGTGCCGCCAGCGCCACTGCACCCACCAGGGCCAACTGCCAGGGGAAGTAGGCCGTTTTCAGCGCGCCCTTGCTGCGGCGGGCATCGACCAGCGCCAGCCGACCGGTCGCCGCAGTCAGGCCGATAAACCAGAACAGGTGCGGCATGAGCGGAATCGCCTCGACATACTGGCGGCTGTCGAACAGGCCGTGGAGGACGGTCACCGTCACAGCGAGCCAGGCTGCATGAAACAGGCGGCGCGGCCTCATGCTGTGAATCACCCGCCAGACCAATAAGACAAAGGTCACAACCAGCACACCGAACAGCAGCAGCCCCGGGAGTCCCTGGCCCATCCACACCGACAGCACCAGGTTGTGCGCATACGATAGAAACGGTACCTGAATGATGAGGCCGTACCGCGAGTAGACCAGCGGGAAGGTATCGCCCAGGCCAATGCCCGTGAAGAGGTAATCACTGGCGACGAACAGGCTGTTCTGATACAGCACCCAGCGCGACACCAGCCGGTCCCCGGCGAAGCGCAGCGCCACCGCGACCCCGCTGGCGATCATCAGGGCCACGGCTCCCAGGCGCACCGGCCAGGAGGGAGTCAGCGCGATGAGGGCAATAAAGGCGCTGAGGGTGAGCGCCACCAGCGCCCCGGCGGAAAACGTCAGCACGATCGCATACAAACACACCAGCGTCGCCAGCACCCACACAATCCGCATGCTCCAGCGTACACTGGTCACAGTCAGGACGATGCCCAGGGGGATCAGGCCCTCCATAAAGGTCGCCGCCGCGTCCGCATTGCCCAGGGGAATATCCAGATTCGGCAGCAGCGTCGTCATGCGGCCCAGCCGGTCGATGAGGTTGGCCGACTCCGCGTAACCGAGATAAGCATACTGCAAGATGATCAGCGCGGCATAGGCCACCCCTGCCAGCATCACCAACCGGCCCAGGGCGTAGGCGGTGGTCCAGTTGGGAATGCCGTGCGCCACCGCAAAGTAGACGATGGCGGCGACCACAATGCCGGTTTGTACCGGGATACTGAGCTGCGGATTGTAAGACGGCGTGACTCCCAGCAGAACAGCGCTGAGCACAAACAACCCTACCAGAATGTCGAGAGGCACCAACCAGCGATGTGAGGGCATGGGTTACTCCCTGGTTTTCATTACAGATGATGTCTCAATTTGTGGCATTTTAGACTATCACGCGCCTAAATGTCGTGCGTTATACTTAGCAGTGGCGAATCGCAATAAGGATACACTATGCATATTGCAGTGCAAGAGGCGGCGCTGCCGGGGTCCAGCGTCCTGAAAAAATTCAAAAATGCCCGCGCGCTGGGGTTTCACGGCGTCGAAGTGCAGGCGGAAGACCTGACCGAACGTGTGCCCGAAGTGGTGGAGGCGATCCTGGCAACCGGCGTCCAGGTCGCGGCGGTGCACATGGGACGGCGGGATGGCTACCTCTCACCCGAACGCGCCGAACGGGAGGCGGCCATTGGCGCGCTGCGCCAGGCGATGGCCGATGCGGTGGACCTGGGAGCCAATCACGTGATTTTTGTGCCCCACTTTGGATCAACCCGCATGCCGGACCTGACGCCTTACCGTGCGCCGGTCGAACTGGAAGCCGAGATGATGATCTGGCTGCTGCGCACCGTCTCCGATCTGGCCTATGCGCTGGGCGTTGAACTGGATATGCTGCCGGTTAATCAGACCGAGACCTATTTTATGACCCGCATCGACCACGCGGTCCGCTTCCGCATCAAGGTGAAATCCCACCCGCACATCAAAATCGCGGCCAATCTGTTTCACATGGCCCAGGAAGAACCGGACTGGCTGGCTGTCATGCAGGGCAATCTGCCGCACATCGGTTATATCCAGCTTGCCGATCAGAATCACAGCCTGCCCGGACCGGGCACACTTGATTTTGCGACGCTGGCGCGGGTGCTGGTGGATTACGAGGGTTGGCTGACCTGCGCCTGTGAGGAGGATAATTCGGGTAACTTGTCCGCCAGCCTGGATTTTCTGCGCCAGTCGGGGTTTGTCTGGTCCGCGCCGGAGAGGGATAAACACGAATGACCATTTCTGTGGGCAACACACCGCTGTCCTGGGGCATTCAATCCGTCGAAAACGCGCCGCATGCCTTTGGCGATGTGCTCAACGAAATCTGCGAGACGGGTTACGCCGGGACGGAATTAGGCCCCTGGGGTTATCTGCCGACCGATCCTGAGGTGCTGCGGGCGGAACTGAACGCGCGCAATCTGACCCTGACTTCGGCCTTCGTGCACGTCCGGCTGACCGATCCGCAGGCCCATGAACCGGGCGCGGCGCACGTGCTGGAAGTGGGGCGCTTGCTGGCGGCCCTCGGCGCGCGTATTCTGGTGCTGGCCGATGACGTCGATCCGGATTCGAAAGCAGCCCGCTATGCCGGACGGGTGCGCACGGCCCGGCTTTCCGAAGATGAATGGACGGTCTTTGCTACCGGTGTCAGCCACATCGCCGAAGTGCTGCATCACGAAACCGGGCTGCGTCTGGCCTTCCAGCATCACGCCGGCACCCATATCGAAATTGCCGATGAAGTGCGCCTGCTGCTCGACCGGCTCAACCCGGATCGGGTGGGCTTGTGCCTGGATACCGGGCACTGGCGTTACGCAGGCGGCGACCCGCTGGAGGCGGTTCAGGAATACGGCCAGCGCATCTGGTATGTGCATCTGGCCGACTGTGACCCGAATATCCGCCAGTTTGCCCTCGACGAGCAACTGAACTTTCATGAAGCCGCCCTGACCGGCGTCTTCTGCCCATTGGGAGAGGGGGACGTCCCGTTCCCGGCCATCCTCGACGGGCTGCGCCGCTTGCAGTATGAGGGTTGGGTAATCGTCGAACAGGATGCAATGCTGGAGGAACCGGATACCGACCGCCTCAACGCGCGCCACAACCGGGATTACCTGCAAAAGCTGGGCCTCTAGCCGCCATCTTAACGTCCCACGCGACAGAACTGGGCTATCATCATATTGTATTGTTATTGACAATATGATGGAGATTTCATTGAACACCCACAAACGCCTTCTTATCGGGATACTGGCCCTGCTGGGCGCGCTGTGGCTGCCCCTATCGATGACCGTCGCCCAGGACCATAATCTATCCGAGATTTTTACCTTCGAGAGCGGCGTTTCATTCCGCTATCCCACTGGTGCTCAGCTTCGCACCGACGAGCGCCTGCCCGCTCTGGTGGGTGTGGTGGTAAAGGGCACACCCATTTTCGTGATCGATCACCCGCTGTTCGCAGCCGAGGATTTTACGGCTGCAACGTCTCTGTCGGACGCCGCGGCCTGGTATGTCGAAACGCTGCTGGACCTGGATTTCGACGCGGATATGGTGGAGCCGTCGAAAATTGACGGGCGCGAGGCGCTGCGCTATCCCTACAATTACGAAGGGGATGATACGCTGCTCATCCTGATTCGCTTTGAGAACGGTACCTTTGGCGCGCTGGACGCGCCTGCATCGGAGGAATCGCTGGCGGCGGCCATTGCCGTCTCCTTTGATCAATCCTCCGAGTCCGAAGCGGTCAGCGGAGCCACCTGTATCATCCGCACCGCCGATGCCAAGACCGTGCAACTGCGCGTCGGCCCTGGCACCAACCGCACGGCCTATGCATTTCTGCCTGCGAAGGAGGATTTCATCCCGCTCGGCCAGGCCGAAGCCGCGGATGGCAGCCTCTGGTTCCAACTGGATAAAGACGAAGCCGCACCGCAGTCTGCCGCATCCGAAGCCTGGGTCGCAGCCGATGCGGTCGAAACCAGCGGCGACTGCACGCACATTGGCGCAGCATCTGCGCCGCCCATCGTGCCCATTATTCCAGCGGCCCCACCCGCCAGCAGTGGAGGCGACAGCGGCAGCAGCGGCGGCGGTTCGGCCAGCATCGCCCCGTCGCCCGGCACCTGGACGATCACCTATGCCCGCACCGGCAAAGGCTCATGCCTGGATGCGGCCAGTTTCACCTACGATTTTCCGGTCGATTGGTCGCCGGATGTGGTGTCATTATCCTACACCGGCTCGACGGTTATCCTCAGCGGCAGCCGCATGAACCAGGTTCAGCCGGGCGTCTACAGCGGCGTGTTTACACTGGCGAACGGCAACGCGCTCCAGTTCACCATACGCCCGGTGTCGTCCACCCTGTTTACCGGTCAGGCCCAGCTTACCGGCGTGGTCGAGGGGCACACGTGCAGCAACACCATCGACCTCACCATATCCAGGAACTAAACGCACCGATTGGAGGGGCGCACGCGGGTGTGCCCTTCGATTAGCTCAATTCGTCCAGTGTCCGTTCGATCAGATCCACCGATTCGCGCAGGATGTCCGCATCAAAAGCGAAGCGCGCCCCGGCGGTCGCAAACAGGTCCGGCAGAGTCGCCGTGCCGCCCAGCGCCAGCCCTCGGCGGTAATTCGCTACCGCCTGAGCCTGATCATGCTGCGCATTGCGCCACACCTGCACCGCGCCCAACTGCGCCAGTCCATAATCCACGTAATAGAACGGGATCTGGAAGATGTGCAGCTTCCGCTGCCAGCCGGTGACTTTCATCGCATCCAGGCCGCTCCAATCCATGCCGGGGATAAAGCGGTCCCACAGTTGGCCCCACTTCGCATCGCATTGATTCGGGTCCAGCGCCTCGTCTACATGGGTATAAACCCAGTGCTGGAACGCATCCACCACCGCCATAAACGGCCAGAACAGCAGGATATGTTCGAGATGCTGCCGCCGGGCGTGGGCCGTGTCCGCCGCCGAATAGTAACCGCCTTCGCTGGCCGACCAGTAGGGCGCGGACAGCAGTTCCATCGACATGGATGCGACCTCGGCAAATTCGATGGGATAGGCTTTTTGCTGGCTGTAGGGCAGGTCGTTCGTCTCGAAGCCGTGAAAGGCGTGCCCGGATTCGTGCAGCAGGGTAATGACATCCTCGGCGGAACCGACGGCATTCATGAAGATGAAAGGCCGCTTTTCTACCAGGAAGCGCGTGCAGTAACCGCCCGGTCCTTTGCCCTTGCGATTGCCCAGGTCGAGCAGGTTTTCGCGGCGCAGGATGCCGTAATACTCGCCCAGCTTGGGATCGACCCGGTCGAAGATAGCCTGGGCCGTATTTTCGAGCTGCTCGGTCGTGTCGAATGGTTTCAGGCGCGGAAACGCCGGGGGATAGACATTGTCGCGCTGCATGTCCCAGGGGCGCGCTGCCCCGACGCCGGTCTGCCGGGCACGGCGCTCATAGACGCGGGTAGCCGCAGGCACCACCACTGCCTCGATGCTGGACTGAAAGGTTTCGCAGTCGGCAGGCGTGTAATCGAAACGCCCGAACTGCTTCCACTGGTAATCGCGGAAGCTGTCGAACCCGGCGTTGGTGGCGATCTGCTGGCGCAGGCCCAGCAGCTGCTGCCACAGGCTGTTCAGGCTCTCGCGGTCCTGCAAATGCCGGTCGGCGATTTTACGCCACAGCGTTTCGCGCGCGTCCGGGTCGAGGCTTTCGAGCAGGGCATAAGCCTGAGTCAGCGTTTTGTCGTCACCGTCCCATTCGACCGATTGTGCTCCGGCGATGCGGTCATATTCCAGGCTCAGTTTATTCACCTGCACCTGAAGCGGGATGTTGGCCTCGCGGAACAGGGCAGCCTCCCCGCGCAGATTGCGCAGCGGAATGGCAAAACCCTCCGGTTCCAGGCCGCTGGCGAGCAGCTTTTCCTTCAGAGTCTGCTCGGCGCTGCTGAACGCCGGGCGAATGTCATCGAGATACCGGATAAAGGCAGCTTCGGCGGCTTTGTCCGTGGTGTCGAGCGTCGTTGCCACTTCCAGCCGGGTGCCCACCTCGTCCAGCAGTTCGTTAATCCGCGTCCAATCCGCCAGCCAACCGGCGACACTGGCCGCATCCAGCGGGCGAGTTTGCAGGTCGCGGTAGTATGGCTCGTAGTGTGCCCAGGACCAGCCCATGACGTCATGGGCGCTGCGCGGCAGAGTTTCAAACATAGGTTCTTCTTCCTTCAACGGTGGTTAATCCGACGACCGCATGATACCGCTTTCAGTTTGAAAACGGGACGGTCAACCCTTGCGTTCGGCGCAGCAAACGGCAAGGATTCTGTAATATTCCAGAATTAATCTAAGAGGACGATGAGTGATCATCCGCGTCGGGCAACGCAGCCGGGGCCTCAGCGGTGGGCTGTGCGGCTGGAGGGGGTGCCTTTTCGGGCAGGCGCGCCTCGACTGCGGCGGGTGGCAGCGGACCGGTCTTAGGGCGGGTGCGCTGGCGATCGAACGTATCCACAGCTTTGAGGGCCTCCGCCGTGCCGATGCGCTGGAGGGCGGCACGGGCGGTCCGCTGCAC
>JAIOHO010000179.1 GCA_019912905.1 Anaerolineae bacterium | reverse complement strand
TGGTGCGTCGTTATCTGTGGCTGCATGTCAAATGCACCAACTCCCTACACAATACCCGGTTTGTGCTTTTTCCTGCCACCGCTCTTGATGACGTGCTCGATGCCTTATGTTATGCCACTTGAATATGGATAAAGTCGAGCTCAAGGGGCTTTTGAGGCGGGTCAGAGCGCCTTGAGTGCGCCTCCCGCCGCACCGTCTAGCCGGATGGGCTTTAGCCCCCGGCGGCGGACCGTGCAAAATCGAAACACACGTTCACCCGCAGCGCGCCCACATCCGGTATACTGACTGCATGAGCATCTTGGGTCGTGTTTGCCGCGAGTCTGTTTTCTCTGGGGTGAGGTCCGGGCACTGCCGCCATACCCCCCTCGGCGGCGGCGGCAAAACCGAGCGGTTCCCGAGTAGTCTTTCTGTGAACTGGTAACGGATCACGGTCAACGGACGACGCAGCACGGAGGGTCACCCTGGCCGAACCCAGAATCATCCAACCCGGGGATATTTACTGGCTGCGGCGGGAAACACCCGGCGGCGTGGAAGCGGACATTCCCCATCCCTACGTGGTCCTTCGGGAGCCTGACCCGCAGACGGTGCTGGTGTGCGCCCTGACCTCCAATATGAAGCGCCTCGCCTGGCCCGGCAACCTTCTGCTCGAAGCGGGGGAAGCCAATCTGCCCCGGCCCAGTATGGTCGAAGTCTCTAAGGTATCGACGCTGGCTAAAACGGAGTTAGGGGACTATATCGGCTCACTTGACGAGCGGCGCATCCAGCAGATCGTGGCGGGGATACGGTTTTTGCAGACATCTTATTTTGACCGCGAGTAAGTGAAATCCGCCTAATTTTACCCCTCCACCTCGAAGAAGCGGGTCCCGTCGCGCTGGCGAAAGGCGGTCGGTGTCAGGCCGGTGTGCTGGCGGAACAGGGTGATGAAGTAGCGCACATCGTTGTAGCCGGTCGCATAAGCCACCTGAGTGACCGACGACTGGCGGTCGAGCAGGAGCTGTGCCGCGATTTCCAACCGAAAATTCGTCAGATATTCCTTGATCGACACGTCCATCACCTGCCGGAACAGACGGTTGGTATGCCGTTCGCTGAGGTGCACCTGGGCGGCCACGTCGCGCACGCGGATCGCGCGGTTGTAGTTGTCGTGGAGATAGCGGACCATGTCGCGCACCAGGGTTTCGCGGGCATCGTGATCGGGCTGTTCATGGGTCACCGATTCGACCCCGGTCACGGCGCGGGCCGTATCCAGCAGCAGCTTGGCGATCAGGCCCTCGATGGCCTGGGGATAGCCGGGTTCGCGCCGCACGATTTCTTCGGTCAGCAGGTCGAGCGTCCCCTGCATCGACTCGCAGCGGCTGGCGGCTTTTTTGGAAGTGAGGAAGGTATACAACAGCGCATCGACCTCGGCATGGGCGGTCTGACTCTGGGGCGGCACAAGCGTATACGACCAGAAATAGATGCCCAGCGGGTCGTGCTCCGACGAGATGATTTCGTGCGGCTCATCCGGTTTGGCGACGAAGACCTCCCCGGCCCGCACCTGATGATCGTCTCCGTTGATGTGGAACAGGCCGGTGCCCTGGTAGGCGTAGCACACCTCAAAGAACGAGTGCACGTGCAGGTAATTGCGCCACCATTCCGGCTCGAAAAAGCCCCAGCCGCGAATGCGGGCGGCGAACCCACCCAGTTTCACGGCCAGAGTCAGGCTGCGCAGGTCGGTGAAGCGGTTGCGGGGAATGTCGAGCATCCCCCGAGTCTAGCACGACCTGTGACTGTGCGCATACGGACCAGCGCCAGTTTCAGCGCAGCACGCCGCGCCGGATGAGCAGCTTTTCGCCCTCGGACACCCAGAAGATGATCGTGCCCAGGCCGAGGCACAGCGCCAGTTGCTCCAGCGTCAGCGGATTGGTGTTGAACAGTTGGTTGAAGAACGGTGTATACACGGCGATGAATTGCAGGATGACCGTCCCAACGACCGCGCCCAGCAGCAGGCGATTGCCGAAAAAGGGCAGCGCGAACAGCGATTCGCGGTGTGAGCGCAGGCTGAGCGCATGGCCCATCTGCGCCAGCATGAGGAACATGAACACCATCGTGTTCCAGGCCGGTTTGCCGTTGGCCGCGGCCAGTTCGTTCGACCAGGCCCAGTAGCCGAAGGCCAGGCCGGTCACCCCCAGCGTCAGGCCGATCAGCAGCACGTGCCGGCCCAGGCCGCGCCCGAACATGCTCTCATCGGGCGCATAGGGGGCGCGTTTCATACTGCCCTTCTCGGAGCGCTCGACCCCCAGCGCCAGCGCCGGGATGCCGTCGGTAATCAGGTTCATCCACAGGATTTGCAGCGTGGTCAGCGGCAGGCTCATGCCCGCGATCAGGTCGGTGATCAGCAGGACGATCAGTTCGCCGGTATTGCTCGCCAGCAGGTATTTGATAAAGCGGCGCACGTTGTCGAAGATGGTGCGGCCCTGTTCGACCGCGCTGACGATGGTCGTGAAGTTGTCATCCACCAGCACCATATCCGCCGCTTCTTTGGACACATCCGTGCCGGTGATGCCCATCGCCACGCCGATGTTGCTGCGTTTGAGCGCCGGGGCATCGTTGACCCCATCGCCGGTCATGGCGACGATGTGCCCGCGCTTTTGCAGCGCCTGGACGATGTTGAGCTTGTGTTCCGGCGAGACGCGGGCGTACACGGCCACGTCCTCGACCACCGCTTCCAGTTCGTCCAGCGACATGCGGTTCAGGTCCCGCCCGGTCAAGACACGGCTCCCCGCTTCGGCGATGTGCAGTTCGCGGGCGATGTTGAAGGCCGTCAGCGGATGATCGCCGGTAATCATCACGGGGCGAATCCCGGCAGTGCGGCAGACCTCGACCGCCGACTTGACTTCGGGACGCGGTGGGTCGATCATGCCCACCAGACCGACGAACGTCAGGTCCTGTTCGAGGGTCTCCGGCTCCCAATTTTGTGGTCGATCCGTGAGGTAGCGGAAGCCCATACCTAACACGCGCAGCCCGGATTCCGCCAGATGGTTGTTGGCCTCCTCGATGCGGGCGCGCAGGTCCGGCGTCAGCGGAACCTCGATTCCATCCATCCAGACGCTGAGGCTGATGTCGAGCAGCCCATCGACCGAGCCTTTGGTCAGCACAACATACGGCTGGCGCTCGGCGTCGAGCAGATCGACCAGGTAGCGCTCACGCGGACCAGCGGATGTCTGCCGGTTGAGGGTATGCACGGTGGACATGCGCTTGCGCTCAGACGAGAACGGCGCTTCACCCACACGCGGCAGCACCGCTTCCAGGGGGGCGCGCTCGATGCCGAACCGTTCGGTCGCAGCCACCAGTGCGCCCTCGGTCGGGTCACCCAGCAGTCGCAGGCCGCCGTCGGGGTCATGTTCCACGACCACATCGCTGCACAGGGTCGCCCCGGCCAGCACCAGGGCCTGCGCCTTATGCGGGGCGGGCGCGCTGCCGTTGGCGCGGATCAGGCCGTCGATTCCGCGTCCCACCAGTTCGTCCAGATCAATCGCTTCCCCGGCCACATCGACCACGCGCACCGTCATCCGATTCTGCGTGAGTGTGCCGGTTTTGTCCGAGCAGATGGTCGTCACCGAACCCAGCGTTTCGACGGCAGGCAGCTTACGAATCAGCGCGTTGCGGCGCAGCATGCGCTGAGCGCCCAGCGCCAGGGCGATCGTCACCACCGCAGGCAGGCCTTCCGGCACGACCGCGACGGCGATGGCGACGGCGTTGAGCAGCACGTCATCCAGAGTCTGCCCGGCAATCAACCCGATAATCACCGCAATCGCCAGCACGACCAGCGCGGCGACCACCAGCACCTTGCCGACTTCGGCCATGCGGCGCTGCAAGGGCGTCACTTCATCCTCGACGGTCTGGATCAACTCGGCGATACGGCCCAGTTCCGTCTGCATCCCGGTTTTGACGATGACCGCTTCACCGCGCCCGAAGGTCACCGAAGTACCCATGTGGACCATGTTGCGCCGGTCGCCCAGCGGCGTATCGGCCTTTGCCAGTGCGTCCATCGATTTTTGCACGGGCAGCGATTCGCCCGTCAGCGAGGCTTCCTGCACGCTCAGATTGGCCGCTTCGATCACCCGGCCATCCGCCGGAATAATACTCCCAGCTTCCAGCAGCACCACGTCACCGGGCACGAGTTCGCGGGCGGCCACGTCGGTGACCTGCCCGCCGCGCCGAACCCGAACCAGCGGGGCTGCCATCTGCTTGAGGGCCGCCATGGCCTGCTCTGCCCGGTACTCCTGGAACACGCCCAGAGCCGCGTTCAGCACCACGATCGCCATGATCGCCACGACGCTGTCCACTTTCCCCAGCAGCGCGGACAGCCCCGCGGCGAACACCAGCAGCAGCACCAGCGGGTTCATCATCTGCTCTCGGAAGATTATCAGGGGGCTTTTCAGCGGCTTGTCGGTCAGCTCGTTGGGGCCGACCTGCTGGAGTCGGTGGGCGGCTTCTGCCGGAGTCAGCCCGGTCTGCTGATTAGAAGTCAGGTGTTGAAAGGTGGTGTCACGGTCGAGGGTGTACCAGATCTGCTCGGAGGCAGGCTGGGGCGTATCTACATGGTCGACGGGTCGAACGGCCATTGAGTGTCCTTTATGGTCCATCACAAACATAAAATGATCACCCGGGTGGGCGATCTCAAAGGTGCTGCAAGGATTGGATTACACGGGGATTTTGATGATTGTGTTCTGCTTAATCCATCGCCCCATCATACCGACAGTTGCAGCACAGGGTCAAGGAAGGCCGCCCCCCAGTAATTAGGGGAATGCACCCCACCAAAGATGAAAGAAGCGCACGAATCAGGAGATGACTCTGTGGTCTCGACACGATCTCTCGGCGCTTTCTCGGCGCGCAGGGGCTATCGTGACCGATAACGGGTTACACACAGGGGGAATTCCATGTCACGCAGACAGCTCGGCTTACTGTTTATCTGTTACCTGGTGCCGTTCGCCGTGGCGAATGGGCTGCTGTCGCTGCTGCCAGTCTACGTGCAGCGCTTCGAGGTCAGCGCCACAGGCACCGGCTTTTACCTGGCCCTGACCTTCGCGGCCCTCACGGCAGGCAGCCTGTTCAGCGGCTGGCTGTCGCAGCGTTTCCAGCGCCATACCCTCTTCATCGTCCTCAGCGCAGGTCTGGGCGGCATCGCAACCTTTCTGATGGGACCAGCCCCGACCATCGGACTGCTGGCCCTGTTTACGGCGCTGGCCTGGTTTATGGGGGGGATTCAGGTGGCAATGATTAACATTCTGACCGGTCTGTTTGCCGACAAACAGCATCGCGGGCGCATCTTCGGCATCCTGGGCGTGGCCCCGGTCGTCGGCGGCATCCTCGGCGGAGCGTCTGCGGGGCCGATCGTCGATCATTGGGGATTCGGGGTTCTGTTTGCGGTGAATGGGCTCGCGTATGGAGTCGCACTGGTGGCCGCCTTGTTCCTGGCCGATAAAGCGCCTTCGGATTCCCCGGTTGGGGCCGGGCGCAAGGCGGAAGCCCCGGCGCGAATGAACCGACCACTGCGGCTGCTGTTCGCAGCCAGCGTGCTGGTGGCGACCGCGAACTTCATGGCCGGGCTGGTCCGGCCCCTGGCGATGAATGCGCTCAACTTCGACTCGACAGTCATCAGCAGCACCGTCGCGGTCGGCAGCGCGTTCACCCTGCCCCTGCCACTCGTACTGGGCTGGCTGTCAGACCGCGTGGGCCGCAAACGCCTGCTCATCGCCTGTTACGTCGCCATCGCCGGGGGCGCGGCGCTCTTCGGCTTTGCGGGCTTCCTCTGGCAGTTCTGGCTGGCGCAGACCCTGATTTCGTTCATTCGCAGCGAACGATCGCTCAGTTCGGCCTTTGCGACCGACCTGGTGCCGCCGCGCAACCTGAACAGCCACTTATCACGGTTGTCGAGCGCGGCCTGGATCGGCGCGGTGATCGGCTATGCCACCGGCGGGATTATCCTTCAGGCACTAGGGGCCACCCTGACCATGCTGCTGGCGGCAGGGCTGCCCCTGGTTGCAATCTCGCTCATCTATGCCATTCGTCCCACGAGCAATCAGGCCGTCACTGTCGAGACGCAGCGGCTTTCGACCCAGACGCTGACGCACCCGGCGGTGTAATCAAGATCAGGCAGTGGTTTCCGGCAGGCCGACCTCGGCCATCACCTTACGCAGGGCATTGACCGCGATGGTCATGCCCTCGACCCCGCTGAACCCGGTGCTGTGCCCGGCCACCTTGAGATGCGGCTCCAGGGCCAGCACGCCCGAATAGCCCACCGCTTTCAGATGCGCCAGAAGCTGCGGAACCTGACCATCGCCTTCCCCGGCGGCGGTCACACTGCGGTCAGCCAGGCGCGCATCTTTGATGTGGATATAGCCGATCAGCGGCCCCATCAGGTCCCAGAAACGATCCACCTGATCGGCCACGCCAACCTGTACGAAGTTAGCCGGGTCCCAGATCAGCCGCAGATTCGGGCTGTTCACGCCGGACACGAGCGCCTGGCAGCGCTCCGGGGTATCGCCCACGATGTCCTTTTCGTTTTCATGCAGCAGCACAAAATCCGCCGCCGCCGCTTTTTCCGTCAGCCTGCCCAGGCGGTCGATGACCTCCGGGACATACTGGTCGTAGTGGGCATTGGTGCGGATGTCTGCCGGATAAAACGAAAAAATGCGGATATTGCGCGTGCCAAACAGGTGACCGATTTCGATCAGGCGGTCCAGGTTGCCCAGTTCATTCTCGATCGGGTCGGCCAGCGGTGATTTACCGATGGGGCTGCCGATGCAGCGAACGGTAATCCCGGCGTCATCGCATAAGGCGCGAACCTGCCGGGCCTGGTCGTCGGTCAGCTTGAGCACGTTCGTGCCCCAGGCGGTCCGGCATTCCAGGCCGGATACGTTCAGTTCATTCAACAGCTTGAGTTGATCCTCCAGCGCGGGGGCGATTTCGTCGCCGAAGGCGCTGAGGGTGACACTGGCTGTGGTCATGGTCATGTCCTCATATTATGTCTTTTGGACTGCTCTGGTATAAGGTGCGCGGATTCGAATGGACTCGATTACCAAAGCAAGTTTGTTGCTGCTCACCTCACCCCGTCTCACCCGGCTCGACTCCCCTCTCCAAGTTGGAGAGGGGAAAGACAATCGCCGGTTGGCTAGGGGTGAGGTGTTCGGAACACACCGACAGAGTTAAGCCGCCAGAGACCGAATCGGCTACTGCTGGGCGGCTTCCCTGGCCCGCAGATCGGCCAGCAGCGCCGCGTACTTCTCCCGATCCAGCGGGAAATCGACCGCCTGCCCGGTGTAATTCGAGTAGATCATGGCATTTGCCAGTTCCAGCCCGCGAATCCCGGTGATGCCGTCGGCGCTGGCCGGTTTGTGCTGCGTGACCGCATGGTAAAAATCGAGATGCGTATCGCGGTGCGAGCCGGTGTACTGCGGGTCCATCGGGATGCTTTCTTCGATCATGTCCGGCTCGGCGAAGGATTTATCGCTGGCCTTGATAAACTCGATCACATCCGTATCGAAGCTGGCGAAGCGCAGTGACCCCTTGTTGATTTGCAGGTGTCCCTGCGTGCCGATGATCTCAAAGCGCTGCGGCTGTCCGGCTTCGGCGGTACTGGCGTGCAGCGAGCCAAGCGCGCCGTTATCCCATTCCATCATGGCCTGGGCCGTGTCTTCGGGCGTAATCTGATGAGCAATGGTCGGGGTCCAGGCGTACACCCGTTTCGGCATCCCGGCCAGGTGGCAGATCATGTCCAGATCGTGCGGACCCTGGTTCATCAGCAGCGCGCCGCCCTCACCCGCCCACGAGCCGCGCCAGCCCGCCTCGCGGTAATACTTGTAGGTGCGTGTCCAGGTGATTTTGACATCGACCTGCTGAATCTTGCCCAGCCGTCCCTCGTCGATGAGTTCCTTGGCGGCCACCACCTCCGGGCGCAGGCGCTGCTGGAAGTTGATTGCCAGCACCTTGCCGGTTTCCTTCGCCACCGCGATCATCTGGTCCGCTTCCGCCACGTGAATCGCCATGGGCTTCTCGCACAGCACGTTCAACCCATGCTGCATGGCATAGATCGACATCTCGGCGTGCAGCGTGTGCGGCACCATCACGATCAGCGCATCGGCCTCGTTTTCGGCGATCATCTGCTTGTAATCGAGATAGTACGGGCAGTTCCAGGCCTCGGCTTCACGCCTGGCCGGTTCCTCGCGGATGTCGCATACGGCGACGACCTCATTGCAGTCGAGTTCCAGCCCGGCCTTGTGCATGTTATAGACGTTCGAGCCGACACCGACCAGCAGATAACGCAGTTTTTTGTCCGTCATACTATGATCCTTAATCTCACTCTCCGTAAACGCGGGTGATCGCGTCGTTCAGGAACTTACGATTGAAATTCAGTGCTTGGGGCGTCGGGCGCACCGCGCTGAAGTCCTCGATTCCCAGCCAGCCGTCATATCCAGCCTGCTTCAGAGCAGCGAACAGGTTGTCCCAGTTGACGACCCCATCTTCCAGCGGTGCCCACTGCGCGTTCCAGACTCCGCCGCCCTCGGGCCGCTGGTAGGCCGCGTTTTTGATGTGGACATGCGCCAGATGCGGCCCCAGCAGTTGAATGCCCATATCGTAATTCTCGAACCCCTCGTAGACACAGTTGCCCGCGTCGTGCAGCACACCGATATAATCCGGGTCGAAATCGGCCACCAGTCGATGGGCAAGGGCCGCGCTGCATGTGATGGTGCCGTGATGCATCTCGACGATGGTGCGCACGCCGGATTGTTTGCCGAGCGCCTGGCACTCACCCAGGAAGGCTTTGGCGCGCTCATAACTGGCGGCGTAACTGAGGCCATCGGGGTCCGGCCAGCGGCCCGGATTAACGCGGATATTGCGCGCGCCGCAGATTCTGGCGAACTCCATGGCCTGCTCGACGGCGGCGAGGTTGCCGACATCAATGTACGTCCCCAGGCCGGGCAGCCCCAGGC
>JAIOHO010000178.1 GCA_019912905.1 Anaerolineae bacterium | reverse complement strand
GAACAAGGGCTGGCGACCGAGTATGACGCCGTGATTGCCCGCAAGCTGGCCTACGTACTGACTGGCGGGGCCATCGACGAACCGGGCTGGGTTGATGAACAGGTGATTCTCCGGCTGGAACGCGAGATGTTCATGGAACTGCTGCGCGAGCCGAAAACACTCGACCGCATCACGCACATGCTCAACACCAACAAACCGCTGCGGAATTAAAGAACAAACGATTCAACGCAAAGACGCAGAGACGCAAAGAAAACGAAAGATATGAACAGGAAGCTGGAGACTAAAGACTTATGACCCGCGAAGCAGTGATTGTGGCGGCTGCCCGGACCGCCGTCGGTAAGGCGAAACGAGGCGTGACCCGCACGGTCCGTTCGGATGACCTGGCGGCGGCGGTGATTCGGGATTTGCTGCGGCAGATGGAAGGCAGGCTCGACCCGGCGGACATCGATGACGTGGTGATGGGCTGCGCCATGCCCGAAGGATCGCAGGGCCTGAACTTCGCCCGCGTCATCGCGCTGCGGGCTGGGCTGCCGGTGGAGGTGCCGGGGCAGACGGTCAACCGCTTCTGTTCCAGCGGCTTGCAGGCGATTGCGCTGGCCGCCGAACGCATCATCGCCAACGGCGCGGACATCATCATCGCGGGCGGGGCGGAAACCATGTCGCTGATCCCCATGACCGGCTTTCATCTCAGCCCCAACCCCCACATGGCGCAGCACGAACCGGAGGTCTACATGGCGATGGGCCACACCGCCGAGCGAGTCGCCGATGAATGGGGCATCGCCCGCGAGGATATGGACGCCTTCGCCTATGTCAGCCACCAGAAGGCGGCACGCGCCACCGATGCCGGCTATTTCAAACAGGAAATTGTGCCGTTTGAGATTGAGGAAACATTCCCCGGTGAGGATGGCCTGCCTCAACAGCGCACGATCATCTTTGATGAGGACGAACACCTGCGCCGCGAGACGACCCTCGAGGCGCTGGCGAAGCTCAAGCCCGTGTTCCGCGAGGGTGGGCGCGTGACTGCCGGGAATTCCAGCCCGCTCAGCGACGGGGCCGCCGGGGTGATCGTCATGGAGGCCGGGAAAGCGGCGCAGTTGGGACTCCAGCCGCTGGCGCGCTTCGTCGGCTTCAATGTGGCCGGAGTGCGCCCGGAAGTGATGGGCATCGGACCGGTGGCGGCGGTGCCGCGCCTGCTCAAACGCACCGGCATCCGCCAGGACCAGATCGACCTGATCGAACTTAACGAAGCGTTCGCGGCCCAGGCTCTGGCGGTCGTTCGCGAACTGGACTGGGACCCGGCCATCGTCAACGTCAACGGCGGGGCGATCGCGCTGGGGCATCCGCTGGGCTGCACCGGGGCCAAGCTGACCGTGTCCATCCTCCACGAGATGCAGCGGCGAGGCAGTCGTTATGGTCTCGTGACCATGTGCGTGGGCGGCGGTCAGGGCGCAGCGGGCCTGTTCGAGCGGATCAGTTGATGTACACGTGAAATAAAGATGTACCATGCGAAATAAAGTTCTCCCATGCAATGGCATTTTGCCTCAATCGACGTGAAATTAAGATCTGCCATGATAAGTGTAGCTCCCTTTGTCTTGAGCAAATAAACGGAATTTACCGACAGCACTAATCTCAAAAAAAATGTGCACCCTACCGACCAGTTGATCCCAATGACTTCTCCAAGAATTCAAGATGCTCTTCGAGATATTGCATCACGGTATCCACTTGCAGAGATGTGCTTAACCCCGCACGCTTCATGAACTCCCATTTTCCTGGAAGCACTTGTTCACTTAAGTAAACCCGGCTGAGGTATCTGATACATATCCTCTCAAGCCGTGGGCGGGTGAAATTTGTCCGCGAATTTTGTTATACAATAGGTCTGTATCAGGCTTCTGAAGAGGTTTCGAAGTTATGCCAAAACTCTCCCAACCCAATTACCCGGATATTCTGGGGTATATCACGGGCGGCCAGCGCATCCAGGTCGGTGTCATCGACACGGCACTGGCGATGCGCCCCGCGATCGTGCGGGCTGGCGATGTCGTCGAGGCGATTCTGCTGCTGCAAAACACGACGGATGTGCGCGTCGAGGTCATCGTCGAGCCAAAGGTCCCGGCGCGCGATGGAAAGGGCAGGCCCGGCTGTTTTGTGGCGAAGACTACCCGCATGACGGCGGTGCTTGCGCCTGCCGAGGTCGGCTATGTCTCGCTGCCGATCCAGACGCTGCTGGTCACTGCGTCCGGCCAGGACTATAAAATCGAAATGTCGATTAACGTCAAACCGCAGGCCAAAGCGCGCGTCGTGCGCCAGAGCGATTCGATCCCGAACCTGGGTTACTATTTTTTCCTTGAAGAAGCGACCCTTCTCCAGGTCGCCGAACTCAAGGGACTCAGCTTTTCGGTCAACAAAGCAGGCCTGCTGGGGACGTCGATCGACGCCTCGTTCCACCTGGGAGCGCCTTCGGGCGCGCCGGAGCAGTCCGACCTGAAACCCTCGTGGCAGCGCTTGTGGGCCATGTCGGACAACACCGACACGCGCCATCTGTTTGAACTGCATCACGACTCCCTGCGCCAGCACGTGATTCCGGCGCTGCGCCGCGAATACCTGTACCGGCCCCTCTACCGGTCAACTCGGCGGCGTTTCAAAGGCCGGGGTTACAGGCTCATCCCAACGGAGGCGCACTACATCACCAAGCTGCTCGTCAACGTACTGGAAATGGGCCGCCAGCTCCCGGACCCGCTGTTCTATCCCGACCAGGCGATGTACGGCGTCAGCCAACTGCTGGAAGCGGGTTGGCCGAGCGATGGACGACCGGTGCCGCTGCCGGGCTGGTGCCGCAGCGCGCTGACCCGCATCGCCTCGGACGAGCGCATCATCAATCAGCCGGTCAAGTCGCTGGCGTTTACGCTATATGATGACGTGCTGCGGGATGCGATCGTGCATGGTTTCGGCCTGGTGCATCAGGTCATCGGGCGTGAATTGGGCACCAGGGACCAGAGCCAGCGCTACGCCGAGAAGTTTATCCAGACGCTCCAGACGAAAGAGACCGACCTCGTCTTCGAGGATATGTACCTGCCGTTGATTCTGGGCGGCATTATCGTGGATACGGACGTCAGCCTGCGTTATGAAAACCCGCTCGAGCGGCTGCATGAGACTTATGATCATGTGCGCAAGCAGCGGCCAAAGGCGACCGATGTCGAAGCGATGGTCGTCTACAGCATCGCCTGCAAGGTCTGTGATTGGGCGCTGGCGAAACACGGCTATCGGTTGTGAAACGATCGTCAGATCATTGAGGGTGACGCCCGTTCGCTCCTGGCAAATACAAACCCCTTCCCCTGAGATTCTTGAATGGCCTGATGCGACGTCTGGGAATGCCGGAACCCACGAACCCGCTGGCGGCCAAACGCGTCCGGGCGGAGTTTTAAGGATTGGTTTCATGGGTTCCCAAAGACTGTAGGCAGGGGTACAATCCCCCCGACAACATAGGGAGGGGCTTTCACAGGCATGACGCACTCGCGCTGGACAAGCTTCGATCTCATTTTTTTCGACTGCGACAG
>JAIOHO010000177.1 GCA_019912905.1 Anaerolineae bacterium | reverse complement strand
GGCCTGATGCGGCACGGTGCCCAGGCCGCCGCCGACGAACATGGCGAAGCCGCGCTGCGGCTGCCCATCGACTTCCTTCACGCGTGCGAGGAAGCCCAGGTCATGCATGTTGACGAGGCCGCAGGCGTGATGCTCGCAGCCGGAAAAGGCGATTTTGAACTTACGTCCGAAGTCCTGTGTGTCGTCGTGGCCGAGCAGAAACGTGGCGGTGGCATCGGAATAGGGCGTCACATCGAAGGTCTGATCGCGGCAAACGCCCGCCAGCGGACAGGCAGTGACGTTGCGGACCGAGTTGCCGCAGGCTTCGCGCGTGGTCAGCCCGACCGAGGCCAGCCGCCGCATGAGGTCTGGCGTGTCCTCGATGTGGATGTAATGCAGCTGAAAGTCCTGCCGCGTGGTGACATGCAGGATGCCATCGGAGTATTCGTCTGCCAGTTCCGCCAGCACCTCCATCTGATCGATGGACAGGCCGCCATAGGGCACCTTGATGCGCTGCATCCCTGGCGCATCCCAGATCGTGTCCGGCCCTTTGGTCAGGTCGCCTGATGGATAATGCAGTTCGCGGGTCTGAATCCCATCGTGGCGCTGGCCGTTGTCGTAGCGCTGGCCGTAGGTGCCCCGGCGCAGACGGGTCTCGGCGAAGACTTTTTCGTCGATTTTGCCCTGCTTGCGCAGTTCCATCTGGCCCTCAAAGATGTCGATTTCGTGAGCCAGATCGTCCGGCATTTTGTCCTGAAGAATCTCTTTCCAAGATTGGTCAGCCATCGTTCTCCTCCCAAAGAATGACTGTGACTTAGCGTGATGGATTGGCCGACGCGACTGCCAGCGCGTCGAACCATTGTGTTCCGAGCGTTCGCAACCGCACGACCTCGCCGATAACGGTGGTCGCCGGGGACATGATGGCGGCTTCGGCAGCGCGTTGAGGCAGGCTGGTGACGGTGCCTTCGACCACCCGTTGAAAGGGCGTCGTGCCCCATTCGATCATGGCGGCGGGGGTATTCGGGTCCAGACCGGCTTGAATCAGGCGGTTGAGTACGTCCGACAGTTTTGAGACGCCCATCAGAATCACGATCGTGCCGCCCATGCGGGCGACGGCCTCGTAGTGGATGCTGACCTCGTCTTTCGCGGGGTCTTCGTGCCCGGCAATGACGGTGAAGGCGCTGCTCAGGTGCCGATGGGTGAGCGGGATGCCCGCATAAGCTGGAACCGCATAGGAACTGGAGATGCCCGGCACAATTTCGAACGGCACTCCGGCCTGATGGCAGGCCAATGCTTCTTCGCTCCCACGCCCGAACACCAGCGGATCGCCGCCTTTGAGCCGCACAACCTGGTTGCCCTGGAGTGCGCGATTGACGATTACCTCGTTAATGGACTCCTGATCCAGCCGGTGCCGGGTAGGGGCTTTGCCTACGTTGATGAATTCGGCATCACCCCGCGCTTCATCCAGAAGTTCCAGCGGAATCAGCCGGTCAAAGACGACAACGTCTGCCGTCTGGATAAGCTTCAATCCTTTGCGGGTAATCAGGTCCGGGTCGCCGGGGCCTGCGCCCACGAGAAATACCTTTCCAATCATCATGATGCGATGGCCTCCTTGACCGTGCTGAGCCACCCGTTACAGGGGGCGGCGCAGGGGATTGAGCTGCTGGGCGAGTGTCTGTAATACCAGGTTGCGTGGCGCACGCAGCGCCCGCAGACGGTGCGGACCGCCTGGTCAATCACTGCCTGTGGTGTTCGGTGCATATCCCGAAACATCCCGGTCTGCCGCTGACTGAGTGTTTCGAGGGATTCAATCGCGAAGGTACCCGCCTGATGAGCGGCCCAATCCGCTAGCGATCCAGGGTAAATTGTTTCCACGATTGCAGGCACCTCATGCAGTGCAGCGACGGGTACATGCCAGTCACGCCGCAGATCGTCTGACGTGACCAGCGGGCGGAATGGATTTTCGCGGACGTGCCGACGCAGGGCGGCAGGGCTGTGCAGGGGGACTGCTGGCTCAACCAGATCCAGGGGGCGCACTTCGGTCGGAGTTAGCTCAAGCTGGCCGAATTGCAGCGTGTGGTTGCGCTGCACCGCGTTCATCAACCTGCGCGCGCCTGATCGCGGAAATCCCGACCAGGTCTGGGCGGCTGGCGAAGGATGAAAATCGAAGCCGGTGTCGCGGGCCAGTTCGAGAATCAGGCGGCAGATGGCGTCATCGGTGCCGACTGGCGGCGTATAATACACCTGCCGACCGTGACTGAGCGCGGGTCTGTGAGCGCGGTCGATGCCCAGGGCATGGGGTACGTCGATGGTGACATGCGAACCGGGAGCCAGGAAGAAGGGCACGGCGATGATGACCGGCGACTGGGTACGGGTGTATACGCTGGCAATCTCTGGGATGTCATCCAGATAAACATCAACAACTTCCGCGACTCGGTTCAGTTGGCGTAGAGATTCGGTCTGCTGCTGGGTGGCTGCGCGACTTTCCGGGTTCCGGCGGGTACCATGCCCGATAACGGCGACGGCGACCAGCGCCGGGTCGAGGCGATGGGCCGCGAGGGTGTCCTCGACGCGCTGGCGAATGATCTGGCGCAGATAAGGATGTTCTCCGATTGTCGAGGCGTAGGTGATGGTGCGGCTGCCGCGCTGCGTGACCGGCCCCGCCAGGTTCATCTCTGCCGGGATGACGCGTGTCGAAAAATAGCCCCTGGCCGTAAACACTGGCACGATGACGATCTGATCGGATTCGACCGTGTTCAGCACCTGACGAAAGCCGGGGGCCTCTTTCCAGAAGCAGGCCGCGATCTCATCGGCGACCCCCCAGGCACGCAGTTGATCGACATACGACCAGACCAGACCGGCAGTATCCGGGCTGATGTGAGAGCCGTGTCCGGCGAGGATCAGCGCCGTCATGCGTGTTCTGCCCAGGTATCGATCAGGCTTTGAAAGCGCCCGTAAGCCTGATCGGACTGACCTTCTCGCAGCAGATCGAGCACATCGGACTCGATGATCGCTTCATAGAGCTGCTGCCGCTCGGTTTGGCTGCGACTCTGCTCCCGCAGTGTTTCCCGCAGATCGCCGAGCCAGCGCGCCAGAATCGGGTACTCGTCGCCGACCATTGCGCCGATGCAAGCGCCGAGGTGCTTTGCCAGGGCCGGAGATGCCCCACCGGTATGGATGCTGATGGTCAGCGGCGGACGGCGTACCAGAACCATCGTGCTGAAATCGCTGGAACTGCTGCGATCCGTGACACTCACGAGCGCACCGCATGTCCGAGCATCCTGAGCCACATTCTGATTCACCGCCGGTTGATCGGTGCAGGCGAACACGAGGAAGGGTTTTTCGCGGCTGAGCAACTCGCGTGTATACGTTTGCTGCCACCACTGGATGCGGTCGAGCAGGGCGGCGATTTCCGTGACAATCTCCGGGCTGATCACTGTCACCCGCGCCTGGGCCTCCAGCAGACCGGCGATCTTGCGCGCGGCCACAGTGCCGCCGCCTACGACGACGCACCGTCTGTCGGAAAGATCAAGCATGAGCGGATAACCTTCAGACATTCTCGATGCTGTTCTGCCCGCCTGCTGCGGGACTGCTGAATCGGACTGCGTATCGACGGGGTTCAGATCGCCGGATGATTCCACCGCTATCCTGATGCTCAACAGCCTACTCCCTCGCACGGTCATCCTCGAAGGAGGAGATGTGAATGCCGCATTCGGTCTTCTGATGCATGGCCCAACGACCGCTGCGCGGATCAGCTCCGTCGGTAACGGCCTGGGTGCAGTGCAGGCAGCCGATGCTCGGGTAGCCCCGGTCGTGCAGCTCGTTATAGGGCAGGTCATGGGCCTGGATATACGTCCAGACCATGTCTTCAGTCCAGTTGGCAAACGGGCACAGCTTGACCAGGTTATAGCGTGAGTCCCAGTTGATAATCGCCGTGCTGGACCGCCGTGAAGATTGGTCACGGCGTACCCCGGTGACCCAGGCGCTGTATCCAACCAGGGCATCTTTCAGGGGCAGTGTTTTGCGCATGTGGCAGCACTGATCCGGGTTGCGAACCCATAATTTATCGCCGTATGCCGCTGCCTGCTGATCGATCGTCAGTTCGGGTCTGACGCGAATCAGGTTGAGGTTGAACAGCGATTCAACCCGGTCGATCAGTGCATAGGTTTCCGGGAACAGGAATTCCGTATCCAGCGTAATGATGGCGGTGTGGGGTGCCATTTCGCTGAGCATGTGCAGGGTCACGATTCCGGTAGGCTGAAAGCTCGTGACCACGGCCAGCGAGTCCCCGAACTGTTGGGTGGCCCACTGTAAAATGTCCTGCGGGTGCGCAGATTCGAAATCATGCTGCAAGTGAGCGATCTGATCAGGTTCAAGGTAGGATGGTGCGGCTGTGTTGGTCATGCGTGTTCTCCAGGGTGCGCTGCGTATCGTCGTGATCAAAAAATACTCGGAACCGCCAGGCCAAAAAAAAGCCCCGGAGCGCTCCGGGGCATCAGTGTCATCAGGTCAATTACTCCATTCAGGCACGCCAAACCGGAACACTCCCTTGCAGGAGGTTCTCACAACACAGACAACAACACATGTATGTCGATGTGTGAATCCGGCTCATTTTCCACTCCAAAAACAAAGCCCCGATCTGGATTGTCCGGGGCTTTGGATACATCTTACCTGAAACGGTGTGCAAACAGGATCAGCACAACTCCACCGAACAGCCCCATGCCGGTAAACATTCACAACACTGACAACAACAGGTGTGGATGAAGTTGTGGAATTGCACAGCACCCTCATTTCTCATAATTGAGGGCATCATAACGCAAGACAAAATGTGTGTCAACTGATTGGTGCGATCCTTCACCATTCTTAATCAAGGATGCTGCCATCTGGTGGGCCGCACCCCTGCGCTCATTCTTCGAGCAAATTCGTTTCCTCCCAGACGATCTGATCGTCCTGTCGGGTGATCTTCAATGTTTTGATCTCGTAAGGCTGAAAAGCGACGGTACACAGGGGGCTGCCTTCCAGACCGATTTCAGCCGTGACTGGCCGCCCGACACTCTCCTGAAGTCGGATGATCAATGCGTCTTCCCCC
>JAIOHO010000176.1 GCA_019912905.1 Anaerolineae bacterium | reverse complement strand
GTTTTGGGCTGCCTGAACTCACTGTAATATAATCATCACTGCCTCTATTTGCAGTATACACAACAAGACGTCATGCAGCCCGTTAAGTTAAACTGGATTTTTTACGAATTATTGTCGAATTTGGTGTACTGGACCTGCTGCTGCGTTTGCCAGGTATCGACGATTGCCATGATGATGGCATCCACCGGGCGGTTATCGGTGGCCCGGGTCTGGCGGGCGGCACTGCCGGATGTGACCAGCACATATTCCCCGACATCAGCCCCCAGGCCATCGACAGCGATTACGCAGGTGCGGGTCGGGGTGGCATCCGTGTTTATTTTGCGGACGATGCGCAGCGGCAGACCGTCCATATTCGCGGTTTTGCGCGTCGCGATCACCGTGCCGATCACTTCGCCGATGAACATCTCATTCCTTACGCCCGCTGGGGTTTTCTCGTCCGCTGACGGCTTCGATGGCGGCCAGCGCCGCGCCATAGCCCGCCATGATGTCGCGTTCGTCGCCGCCCAGGTACACGCGCCCGAAGCTGCCAAACGCCATGACTTCGAGGATGTTGATCTCGGCGGCTTTTTCGGCTTCGTTGGCTGCCAGGGCTGCATATCCGGCAGGCTCGACTTCCAGCACGTACATTGTCTGCCCGGCGAGGATCATCTGGCCGTGACGCAGGCGGTTGATGAGCTGGGTCTGGTGGGCATCGATGTTGCGGATAATCTGGCTGGAGACGATGCGCGGCTTCAGGCGATCTTCTTCGGCGACGCCGAGCGCCTCCAGAATGGCTTCACCGGCGGCGCGAGTCTCCGATTGTTCTTCGGAGTGGACTTCGAGCAGGCCGTAGAGCCGCTCCACGATCTGGAGTCCGGGGCGCACGCGCGTGGATTTGAGGGCAATGTCTGTGATGCGGTTGATCTCGATGCCGGGCGAAATTTCGATCCACAGCGAGGCATCACCAGGCAGTGGCAGAAACCCGCGTGCCACTGTTCCGAGAAATGCCGCGTGCTGCGGCTGAAGACTGTCCAGAAAAACGTAACTGCGTAGATCGACGGTCACGACCTATTCTCCTGTGTGATGCCGCCCAGTATAACATTTTTAGCAATGATGCGCCGCTTACTCGAACGGATTGCTCGGATAGCGGAACTTGTACAGCAGGCCCCAGTCCTGCGGCGGCCAGTAGCGGACCAGCGCCTCGCCGATGACATGAGCGTGTTCGATCGGGCCGAAGCTGCGCGAATCGCGGCTGTGATTGCGGTTGTCGCCCATTACGAAAAACTGATCCGGCCCCAACTGCCAGATTTTGTCCGGGCAGCGGCTGGCGGAGCAGGGTTCGTTGATATAGGGTTCGTCCAGCGGCTGGCCGTCGATGTATACCTTCAAATCGCGGATTTCGACCGTTTCCCCTGGCAGGCCGATGACGCGCTTGATCAGGGGTGGGTCGATGCCGGGCTGGTCCGGGGATTCGAAGACGATAATCTCGCCGCGCTGCGGTGCGGTGACCATGTAGTTGATGCGGCTGACGATGACGCGCTGGCTGGTGTAGAAATTTGGCTCCATGCTGGGGCCATCGACATAGAAGCGGACACTGGCAAGATCGACCACTGAGTAAATTGCGGCAATCAGCACCAGGGTTTCGACAAGCTCATAAGCGATTCCCCGGCGTCGCAGACGAGGGCGGGGCATATACACAGCATCTTGCATGCAGACAGTCTCCTAAGGCGCGAGGGCAGGCGCGCCAATCTTTGTGACGATGCCCCACGATTCGGGCGGCCAGTAGCGGACCAGCACCTCACCCACCAGATGATCGCGTGTGACCAGACCAAACACACGCGAATCGCTGCTGTGATTGCGATTGTCACCCATCACGAAGAATTCATTCGGTCCCAGTTCCCAATGCTGATCCTGACAGCGTCCCGGCTCGCAGGGTTCGTGGATGTACGGTTCCTGGAGCGGCTGGCCGTTGACATAGACCTGAGCCGCGCGAATTTCGACCACATCGCCCGGCAGTCCGATGATGCGCTTGATGTAGTCTTCCTGAGGGTTGCCGGGGAAATGAAAGACCACAATATCCAGGTGTTCCGGTTCGCCCAGCAGGTAATTCAGGCGGCTGATGTAGAGGATCTGATTGTCATCAAAATTGGGGTACATGCTTTTGCCCTGGACCATATAGCGCGCGCTGGACAGGTTGACCAGCGTATAGATGACGATCACCAGCATGAGCGTGTCGAGGATTTCGCGCAGCCAGTTGGTGCGGTGCAGCCGGGGACGCGGTGCGGGAACGATCGTCGAAGTCTGGGATTGCAACCTGTACGCCTCCTCAATCAGACGCTTGCATTATAGAGACCTGCGGCGCTGCTGGCAATTCTGGATCGTAAATCCGAATCTTTCGCGAAGGGATTAGTTTCATCAAGGTGTCTGAAACATTAATCGGCTATACTATACCCATAACGCAGTGTTGCGAAATTGTAAGCATGAGGCAGGCAATTGGCAGGCGAGCGTATTCTCGTAACCGATGATGGCCGCGAAAATCGTGAGTTCATCCAGGAATATATCCTCGAACCGAATGGTTATCAGGCGCTGCTGGCCCGCGATGGGCTGGAGGGCCTGCAAATGGCGGTGGAGCAGAGACCGGACCTGATCCTGCTGGATTTGCAGATGCCGCGCATGGATGGCATTCAGGTGCTGCAAAACCTCGCGTCGCGGAATCTCGACATCCCGGTTATCCTGATGACCTTTCACGGGTCTGAGGAAATCGCCATCGAGGTCTACCGGCTGGGTGTGCGCGACTACCTCAAAAAACCATTTACCGTCGAGGAAATGCTGGATTCAATCGAGCGCAGCCTGTCCGAGGTCCGCCTGCGCCGGGAGAAAGAAGCGCTGACAGAGCGGGTGCTGGCGGCGAACCGGGAACTCCAGCAGCGCGTGCAGGAAATGAACGTGCTGTATTCCGTCGGCAAGAGCGTCACGGCGACCCTCAACATGGACGAGATTCTGCCGCGAATCGTGGATGCCGCTGCGCAGATTACCCAGGCTGAAGCAGGTTATATCTATCTGGTCAAAGGCGAACGGCTGGTCTGTCGGGCGATGAAGCGGGCCGGAGAGTCAGGCGCGCGCCCCGTCAACCTTGAGGCCAAAGACCCGGTTGCCAATCAGGTCATCCAGACCTCTCGGGCGGTCGTGCTGACTCCCGAACAGTTGGGCAACCACCAGGGCAGCCCGGTGTCACTGGCCTATGTGCCGGTGTTGTTTCAGGATGTCGTGACCGGTGTGTTGGGGGTGACCAATCACAGCCCCTCAAGCCATGTCTTTTCCAAGCACGATCGGGGTCTGCTGAGCACGCTGACGGATTATGCGTCGGTGGCAATCGAAAACTCGCGCAACTACGAAGAACTGCGCCGCACCAAGGAACACGAGAAGGCCCAACTGCGCGGCAGCTTCGAGCGCCTGGTGCCGCCGTCGATCGTCGATCAGATTCTCGCGCATCCCGAATCGTTGGAATTAGGGGGCCGCCGACAGGAGATCAGCATCCTGTTTGCCGACATTCGCGGCTATACCGCCTGGAGCGAGAACGAGCCGCCGGAGAAGGTCGTGGAAATGCTCAACGATTATCTCAGCCTGGCTGCCGAAATTATCCTGGCTTGGAACGGCACGCTCGACAAATTCTTTGGCGACGGTCTGATGGCGATTTTTAACGCCCCGGACGAACAGGAAGATCACGTCCACCGGGCGGCAGATGCGGCGCTGGCCTTGCTGAGAGCCGCCAAGGATATGCACGAGCGCGGCGGCTATAATCTGTCGTACAGCGTAGGCGTCAACGTGGGCGAGGCGGTGGTCGGCTACATCGGCACCGAGCGCGCCATGAATTACACTGCCATCGGCGATACGGTCAATCTCGCCAAGCGTTTGCAGGAATATGGCTCACCGGGGCAGGTGCTGGTCGAGGAAGCGGTCATCAAGCGCCTGGGGAATCTGGCGCAGCATCGCCCGCTGGGTGAACTCAAGGTCAAAGGCCGCAAGCAGCCCGCCTTTGCCTACGAACTGCTTGGCCTGCGCCCGATCGTCTGAGCCTCCCGGTTCAGAGCAGGACGCGCAGCAGCGGCAGCATCCGGCCCGGAAAGACGGTCGATTCGACCTCGCCCATGCGCTCCGCCCCCATTTTCTGATAGAACGGCTCGGCAAACGGGTCACTGTCGATGCGCATTTCCCGGCAGCCCTGCGAGCGGGCAAGCTGGATCGCATGCTCGAACAGCGCGCGCCCATGACCCCCACCGATCGACGCCGGGTCCACGAACAGGTCATTCAAATCGGCGATACCGTCTGCTTTCCGATCCAGCGCATAGAACCCGGCGATTTTGCCTGCTGAATCCTCGGATACGAAGACTTCCGTCTCGCGGATGAAGGCTTCGGACAGTGTCAGATCGTCGCGGCAGGCCGCGATAAATTCTGCGGAATAACCCCAGTAGGCTTTCGAGCGCAGCGCCAGATCGCTCAACAGGGGGGCTTCATCCGGGCAGGCACGGCGGATGACCATTCGAATCTACTTGTCGAGCATCCCGTCACGCGGGCGGAAGCTGAGGATGAGCGGCGTGCCTTCAAATGGGTAGGCTTCGCGAATCTGATTTTCGAGAAAGCGCTTGTAGGTGAAATGCACCAAGCGCGTGTCGTTGACATGAAACAGGAACACGGGCGGATCGACGGCCACCTGAGACGCAAAAAAAATCTTGAGGCGGCGCGTGCCCTTGGGTGGCGGCGGGTGTTTTTGCAGTGCGTCACGCAGGATGCGATTCACCTCGGAAGTCGGAATGCGGAAGCTGCGCGCTTCCCAGACCCGGTGCGCGGTTTCCAGCACCTGATGGATGCGCTGCCCGGTCAGGGCGCTGATGAAGATGACCGGGGCGCTGGGCAGGAAGTTGAACTTTTCCTTCATGTCTTCCAGGTGGGCGCTCATGGTGTTGGAATCTTTTTCGACCAGGTCCCACTTGTTGACAACGACCACCACGCTCTTTTTGGCTTCCAGAATGTACCCGGCGATATGCTGATCCTGCTCGGTGACACCGTCCTCACCATCCACCAGGAGCAGGGTGACGTCGGCGCGCTCGATGGCCTGCATAGTGCGCAGGACGCTGTATTTTTCGACGCCGGGTTCGATCTTACCCCGCCGCCGGATACCTGCCGTATCGATGAGCGTCACTGGCATGCCGTGCCACTGGATCTGCGTGTCGATGGCGTCCCGTGTCGTCCCGGCCACCGGGCTGACGATAGTGCGATCCTCGCCTAACAGGTGATTAAGCAGGCTGCTTTTGCCGACATTCGGGCGGCCCACGATGGCTATTTTGAGATGCTCGTCGTCGGCTTCCTCGTCGGTGAGGTCCAGCGAGTCGATCTCTTTGAAGGCGTCTACGATGCCGTCCAGCAGGTCGCCGACGCCCAGATTATGGTAGGCGCTGATGGGGAAGACCCGCTCGAAGCCCAGCGCGTAGAACTCGAAGGCTTCATCGGTCCGCTGCGGATTATCCGCTTTGTTTGCGGCCACAAGGATCGGTTTGTGTTCGGCGTTGCGGCGCAGCACGCGCACGATTTCTTCATCGGCGGCGGTGATGCCCTGTTCGCTGTCCACCACGAGCAGAATCACGTCGGCGTCCTCGGCGGCGATGAGGGCCTGGCCTTCGATCTGGGGGACGAAGTCGATGCTGCCTTCGGCCAGTGGGCGCACATCCCGACCGCCTTTGGGCTGGTAGACCTCGATGCCGCCGGTGTCCACGACGTTGAACACCACACCGTTCCAGTCACTTTCCGCCTGGATGCGGTCGCGGGTCGTGCCCGGAATCGAATCAATGACCGCGATTCGCTCACCAGCGAGGCGGTTAAACAGGGTGCTTTTGCCGACATTAGGCCGCCCAACAATGGCGACCAGGGGTTTACGAGGCATGGATGCTACTCAATCTTCCAATGGGTTTGGGCGGATGCAGTTCATATTCCACCGAGATCGTAACACGTATCTCGGCGACCGCAGCGATGAAATCGTCAGGCGTGGCGGCGGACTGGTAAATCCGCTCGAAACAGCATGAACGCCTATTTTATCAGACTCGAACGCGCTTGCGTAGGTTTAACCCTCGTCCGCTGGCTCGGCGGTGCTGGCGGCGCCCGTCGTGAGGACGACATCCAGTTCTGCCGGGAGGACCGACAGGTTGGTCAGGGCGCTCTGGTCGGCGTTCAGCGAGACGTCCGGTTGAAGCTGGTAATTGCCGTCGCCCAGACCATTAAGGTCGAGGACTGCCCGCACGTCCTGCGTCGTGAGGGTGTCCAGCAGGATCTGCGGCCCGGTCATCAGCACCGTCACTTCCTGGGGTGAAATTGTGACGCGCGTGTTTTCGTTCAGCCCGATGACTTCGACAGGTATGCGGTCGAACTGGCGGCTGGAGAGCAGCGGGCTGATGCCAATGGTGATATTGACGGTCTGGTTGCCGACGACAAACAGGCGCGTATTCGGCAGCAGGATCGGCGAGGTGGTCTGGAAAGTCTCGGTATGGTCGGTCAGATCAACCGGCTCGGTAAAGACGCTGCCCGGCGCGATTTCGAGTGCGTCCGGTGGGCCGCTGATGAGGACCACCTGCGGTTCGTACTCAATCGAACTGAGCGCATAGCCTGCGGGCAGGGTATCGACATGTATGTTGGGTGACACGCTGACCTGGCGGATGTCGGATCGGGTTTGCACCGGCACGGTTACCTGGATCGTTTCCGGTTCCACGGTCACATTCTCCACGGTGCCGCCGTCGGCGTTGACCGGGATCAGGCGCAGATCATCGCTGAAGGGGTTGCGGCGCTGGCTCAGGTTGAGATAAACGTTGGCGGCTGTCACCTGTTCGACCTGGCTGAGCGCGCCGCTGACCAGCACCTGGTTGGCTTCCAGCACCGGGTTATCGCCCTGGATTTCATATCCGCGCGGCAGCGCTTCCGTAACCACCGTTTCGACCGGCACCAGTTTTTCCTGAGCGGCTTCGAGCGTGACCCGGATGCGGCGCGGCGAACTATCCACGCTGACCCGACGTGAGACGGTAATCTGGAGATCGACGGTGTGCTCATCTGCGCCGAGCTGTCTGAGGTCGGCAAAGATCTGAATATCGGTGGAATCAAGCTGGTCAATGGTCGATTGGGGCGCGCGCACGCGCACGGTCGCCGCCGTATGACTCTGGCGGGTAATGACCAGACCGGGATCATGTTCGATCTGAATAGGGATATTCGGGAAACTGCGCTCGGCGATCGGGTTTGAATCGAGCGTGGCGATCACCCAGACAAAAAACGCCAGGGCAAGCGACCCGACGAACCACATCAGGTTGTTCATCAAGGCCCGGCGGGCGCCATCTTTGCGCTGCTGCATCAGGTTTGCTTTCGCCGTTCCAGACCCAGATTCTCAACCTGTTCGCGCAGCCATTCGCGAGGTGTCGTGGGCCGCGCTCGATCGGCGCTGTAGATCGCGCTGAGGATCGTGTGCAGCCGCCGCGCATCCAGCCGTGGGATCATGCGGCCACCATCGGTGATCGAGATGCGCCCGGTTTCTTCGGATACGACGATGGTGATGGCATCACTCACTTCGCTGATGCCCAGTGCGGCCCGATGCCGGGTTCCCAGGTTGCGGTTTGGCAGGTTGCGGCTGGAGGACAGCGGCAGCACCGAGGCCGCCGATGCGATCCGCCCGCGCGTATTGATGATGGCGGCTCCGTCATGCAGTTCGGTCTTAGGCCAGAAGATCGTCAGCAGTATCTCGGATGTGACTTCGCTGTCCAGGGGAATGCCGGTACGGATGTATTCTTCGAGGCTGCTGTTGCGCTGGAGGACGATCAACCCGCCGTGACGCCGCTCCGACAATTTTTCGGAGGCTTCGCAAATTTCATTGATCACTTCTTCACGGCGGCTGGATTCGGTGCGACGGCTGTTGAGGAAGAATCCTGCCCGGCCCAGGCGCTCCAATCCGCGGCGCAGTTCGGGCTGGAAAATGACGGGAATGGTGAACGCCAGCACCGGCAGGGAGGTGCGCACCAGCCAGCTTAAGGCGTCCAACCCCATCAGGTTGGCGATAATCACCACCCCCACCACGACCAGAATACTGCGCAGCAGCGCGACGGCCTGGGTGCCGCGAATGAAGAAACTCAGGCCGAAAAACAACAGCGCCACCACCAGAATGTCGGCGATCGCTTTGGTAGAAAGGCTCTCCAGTACCCAGACCAGCGCGTCCAAAGTGGCTCCTAACCGCCCAACTGTGCCAGCAGACGCTTGTAATCATCAAGTCCGTCCGGCTCAAGTGCGATGATCTGGCGGATGGTCGTCGCCGCTTCCTCGTGCATCCCGGCTTCTAGCTGGAGTTCGCCCAGCGCATCTAACTGAATGACCGCATCTTTCTTGCGGTTCAACTGGCGGTAGATGGCTGCCAGACGCGAACGCAGCCCGGTGTCGTTGGGATACATCGCCACCAATTCTTCCAGCAGCTGCATGATGCGGTTGACCTGCTTCTTTTTGGCGAAGAGACCCAGCAGTTGATCCAGCCGCTTGATGGCATCGACCTGATTGCCCTGGCGGAAGTTGAGGTCGATCAACATGCGGCGGGCGCGTTCATCTTCCGGGTCCAGTTGGATAATTTCCTCATAGGTCCGCTGAGCCTTGCGGATGTCCAGGCGCATCTGGTCGATGTCGGCCACGCGATGTTTGATGCGTACCACTTTGTCCGGCGATGCATTGACTCGTGAGGCGATGCGTTCGGCCAGATTGTAGGTGTTGCGGGACATGTCGAAATCGCCAAGCTGGTGATAGGTATCAGCCAGGTCGATATACTGCTCCAGGGCTTCGTCCCAGCGTTCTTCCGCTTCCAGCAGTTCGATCAGGCTGGTGTGAATTTCGATGTCCAGGGGGGCCATTTCCAGCACTTCACCCAGGATAGATGCGGCCCGGTCATTTTCACCACGCACCATGTACGTCCGGGCGACGATGTTGTACTTGTTGATCGCCTGGCGCACGCGGCCCTCGCGCATCATGATCTCGGCCATACGCACGTGCACGGGCAGGTAATTGGGCGCATACTCGACGGCGTAGTGGGCTTCTTCGATGGCGAGCGTCAGCATCCCCTGGCGCAGATAACGGTCGATGAGCGAGACTGACTGCGTGAGTTTATCGCTGTGGGTCGTTACCAGAATATCGACGACACCCTGTTCGCCGCCCACCCGCATGGCTTCCTGAAGCTGGCGGCGCGTTTCGGCGATGCGCTGTTTCCAGTCTTTACCCTTGAGCAGATTGGTAAAGCGTTTGTTAATCGCTCCCAGGGATTCATCCGTGCGTCCGTCGAGTGTGGCGAGCAGCTGGCCGTAGACATCGCTCAGGTCCTGAATCTCATCCATGTCCATCGCCAGGGCGGTATCGACCGCCTGAAGGCTCTGGATGAGATAGCGCGACGCCTGCTTCTGCTTGCCCTGCTGGTAATAGGCCAGGCCCAGGCCGTGAAAGGCCCCGGCATTGAGTTCCGGCAGCATGACCGCTTCGCCCAGATGGACGATCGCATCCTGCGCCTGATCCGCCAGCACGAGCAGCCCGCCCAGATTCAATTGAAGCGCCGGGTGGCGCAAACCATTTTCCGCTTTCTGGTAGGCGTCGATTGCATCCGCGTTCTGCCCCTGGCGCTGAAGTTCCATCGCCAGCAGCGCGCTGCTGCCCGCAGCGTCGAGATTGCCACTCTCGACCACATACGATGCCAGGATACCCAGCGCGGTGTCCATCGCTTCGCCAATCGGCCCCAGGGGATGCGCTGCGCCGATGGCTTGGCGATCATCGAAGTCCCCGAACGGGTCGAAATTCGCGACGGAATCCTTTGAACCTGCGGGTTCATCTTCGGGTGTAGGCGGTGCGACCTGGCCGCCGGTTTCCAGCGCGCGCAGCATATTCAGTGCATGGGGATGCTTGCGGTCCAGCTTCAATGCGCGCTGCACGGCCCGCATGCCTTTTTCGGTTTCGCCGGCCCGCTGGAAATTGAAACCCAGCACCAGATATTCGTAGATGGCGCGTTTTTTGTCGCCCATGCGCTCATAGGCCTGGGCAAGTTTGGCGTGAACGCCGATGAAACCAGGCGAGAGTCGTGTGGCCTGCTTCCAGTTGCCGACGGCTTTATCGAGATCGTGCTGGTTGAGATAGACCTCGGCCACATTGACGTACTGCTGGGCGGCTTCGCGCAGGCGGCCCATCATCTCCAGCACTTCCGCACTTTTTTCCAGCGGAATTGGATCGTCCTTGGATAACTGGTGGGCGCGTGTATAGACTTTGAGCGCATCATCCAGGCGGCCCGCCTTGAACAGGGACAGCCCAAGATGAATATGCGCATCCGGGTCGGTGGGAAACTGCTGGAGGGCGCGCCCGTAGGCGGACACCGCTTCGGACCATTTTTGTTCCCACGCGGCGTTGTGGCCTGCATTCATCGCCTGCTCATAGGCTTCACGATTTCCGGCCATAGGATTTCCTCTAGCTTAACAAACTGACCAGGATAGCTTTCTGTGCGTGCAGCCGATTTTCGGCCTGTGCGAAGATGACCGATTGTGGGCCATCCGCGACGTCATCGGTAATTTCCTTGCCGCGATATGCAGGCAGGTCATGCATCACGATGGTGTGCTTTTCGGCTCTGGCGACCAGATCCGCGTCGACCCGATAGCCCTGGAAGGCGGGCACACGCGCTGCGGCTTCATCTTCCTGTCCCATACTGACCCAGGTGTCCGTGTAGATGATGTCGGCTGCCTGCACCGCGTCCGCCGGTGAGCGCAGCAGGTCGATGTGCAGCGCCGGATGGGACGCGCTCACCTCCGCGACGATGCGCGCAGGCAGTTCATATCCCTCTGGCGAAGCGATACGATAATGGATGCCGAAAGCGGCACAGGCCCGCAGCAGCGACATTGCGATGTTGTTGCCGTCCCCAATATACGCCAGCCGCAGCCCATCGGTGTAGCCGAAGTGTTCGACGATGGTCAGGATGTCGGCCATCGCCTGGCAGGGGTGACTGTCGTCACTCAACCCGTTGATGACCGGCACGCGCGACCATTTTGCCAGTTCGGTGACGTGGGAGTGCGCGAAGACGCGCGCCATAATGCCCTGGGTCATACTCGATAACACCCGGGCGACGTCGGCGATGCTCTCGCGCTTGCCCAGGCCGATTTCCTCCGGCCCCAGCATGATCGCGTGACCGCCCAGATGCTGCATGCCCACATCGAAGGAGACGCGCGTGCGCAGTGAGGGCTTCTGGAAGATCATCCCCAGCGTTTTACCGGCCAGCACCGGGCGGTTGCCGCCGCTGTGCCATTCCAGCTTGAGCTGTTGAGCCAGCCGAATCAGGTACCGCAGGTCTTGGGAAGACCAGTCTGTCAGATCGAGAAAATGTTTCATTGCTTCTATTCTACTGTAGTGCTAATGCCGCGAAGATAAGAACTTGATTATGCTTGGAGTATAGCATAGTTAGAACGGCGACAAAACGATTCGCGGCCTCAATGTTCGATCGGTTCCATATCGCGCCAGTTGGGACCGACCTCGGCATTGGCCCGCAGCGGCACGCTCAGCGCGACGGCATGTTCCATCACGTCGAGGACCAGCGCGGCGGTTTCGTGCAGTACAGCTTCCGGCACCTCCAGCACCAGTTCATCATGCACCTGTAAGATCATCTGCGCATCCAACTGGCGTTCGTTCAGGGCCGTGTACAGATCGATCATGGCTTTTTTGATGATGTCGGCGGCGGTGCCCTGAATAGGCATATTGATCGCCATCCGTTCTTCGGCCTGGACTTCGTTGCTGCGCCCGCTGGAACCGCTCATCAAGGCGCGGAACTCGCGGCGGCGGCCAAACAGGGTGGTCAGCGGCCCTTTGCGCGCCTGGGCTTTGGTGCGGTCGAGATATTCCTTGACTTTGGGCAGCCGGTCGAAATATTCGTCGATGAACTGGCGGGCCTCAGCCAGCGACAGGTCGCTGTCACGCGCCAGACGGAACGCGCCCATGCCGTAGATGAGGCCGAAATTGACGCGCTTGGCGAAACTGCGCTGTTCGTAGGTCACACCTGCCAGCGGAATGCCATAGACGGCAGCCGCCGTCGCCGCATGAATGTCCTGCCCCTGGGCAAAGGCGTCCAGCAGGGTTTGATCCTGGCTGTAATGCGCCAGCACGCGCAGTTCGATCTGGCTGTAATCGACGGCCAGCAGCTGGGTGCCTGATGGGGTCACGAAGGCGCGGCGCACCTCGCGGCCCAGTTCGGTGCGGATGGGGATATTTTGCAGGTTGGGGTTGCTGCTGCTCAGGCGTCCGGTGGCTGTGCCGGTCTGGTTGTAGCTGGTATGCAAGCGCCCGGTATGCGGGTTGATCAAGGCGGGCAGGGCATCGACATAGGTACCTTTGAGCTTGCTGATTTCGCGGTATTCGAGGATGCGCTCGACAATCGGATGTTCGCCCTTCAGATTTTCCAGTGTGGCGGCGTCGGTCGAATAGCCATGCGAGGTTTTGCGCAGCCCTTCCACAGACAGGCCCAGCTTGTCGAAGAGGACATCGTTGAGCTGCTTGGGGCTGTTGATATTGAAGCTGCCATAGCCGCCGCTGAGATTATGAATTTCCTGTTCCTGGGCGTGCAGCATGTCGGCCAGCCGTTCGCTCAACTCGGCCAGGTAGCCGGTATCCAGCACCACCCCCGCGCGTTCGACAGCGGCGATCACCGGAACCAGCGGCATTTCCAGCGTGCGATACAACTGCCACAGTTCGGCATCGGCTTCCAGCAGCGGACGCAGATAAGCCGCAGCGCGATAGGTGACCGCCGCATCCGCAGCGGCATAAGGGGCCGCACGCTCGATCTCGACTTTATCCATCGTAATCTGCTTCTTGCCGGTCCCGATCAGCTCGCTGATTTCGGTCATCACGACCGGTGGCTCCAGCACGAAGCGGGCAAAATTCTTCAGTCCAAGAAACTTGCTGGTTGGGTCCCGCAGCCATTCGGCGATCATGGTGTCGAAGGCGATTGGCTTCACGTCGATGCCATAGCGCTGCGTGACTACCAGATCGAACTCGGCGTTATGCGCATACTTGGGGATGTCCGGGTTGGTCATCGGGCTGCGCAGTGCATCCAGGACCGTTTTCAGCGGAAGCTGGGTACCGTGTTCGTGTCCCACCGGCACGTAATAACCGGTTTCGCCGTTGACCGCCAGGGCAATGCCCACCAGGTCACAGGCATTCTGGTCGACGCTGGTGGTCTCGACATCCCAGACGATAGCGGACGCCGCGTTCAGTGTCTTGACGCAGTCGGCCAGCGCTGCCTCGTCCCGCACGATGATCGTCTCGATACCGAGGTCTTCCTCAATCGAGGTTGGAGCGCTCTCTTCAGTGCCGCTCAGATCAAACAGGGGCAGTTGTTCGTGGGGCGTGATGCGGTCGGTAAACTGCCGGAACTCCAGTTCGCGGAACAGGTCGAGCACGGTATTGGCGTCATAATCCTGAGCCACGCAGTTTTCCAATACGAACTCAACTGGCACGTCGCGGCGGATGGTCGCCAGCGTGCGGCTGAGATAGGCGAGCGGCTCACCGTCGATCAGCTTTTGCTTCAGCGAGCCTTTGAGGTCGTCGATGTGGGCGTAGATGCCTTCGATCGTTTCATACTGCTTGAGCAGGGTGGTCGCGGTCTTCTGGCCGACTCCTTTGATGCCGGGAATGTTGTCTGAACTGTCTCCCATCAGGCCTTTGAGTTCGACCAACTGCCAGGGTTCAAGTTCGTATTCCTGGCGAAACAGCGTTTCATCGAAGACGACATCCTGTTCGCCGCGTTTGGGAAGCTGCACCGACACGTGCGGCGTCAGCAGTTGCAAAATATCCCGGTCGCCGGTGATGACGCGCGAATCCAGGCCCATCGCCTCGATGCGTTGGACGACCGTGCCGATGACGTCATCCGCTTCGTAACCGTCCATCGCCAGTATCGGCATATTGAAGGCGGCGACCACCTGCTGGATGCGGGTCATCTGAATCACCAGATCGTCAGGCATTTTGTCGCGCGTGCCTTTGTAGTCCCCGAAGAGTGTGTCGCGTCCGCTCAGGCCGCGGTCAAAGCTGACGGCCAGGTACTTTGGCTTGTCCTTTTGCAGAATATCCAGCAGCGTGCGCGTAAAGCCGAAGGTGGCATTCGTCGGTTCGCCGGACCGGGTGCGGAAACCGGCAGACGCCAGGGCATGGAATTGGCGATAGGCCAGGGCGTGGCCGTCAATCACATAAAATTGCGGTCGTGCAGCCATAGATCACTCACTGTGGGTTTTAGGTGCGAACATGTGAGCGAGTATACCGCAGTTTGCGGATGTGTGCGCGCCAGAATTACCGAATTCTTTGACAATCCGCCGCTGGAGTCGTAATCTGGTGCTCTCCATCCAATTTCACCTATAACGAGGCGGATTCATGACAGCAATCGATGTGCCAGTGGAGAACATGGACGAGGCCGAAACGTTCCAGACCGGACGCATCCTCACCATCGTCGGCGGGCACTTTGTCCATGACACCTTCTCGGCCTTTATCTCGACGCTCCTGCCGCTGCTCATCGAGAGGCTGTCGCTCACGCTGACCCTGGGCGGCTCACTGGCCGTGTTCATGCAGCTTCCCTCGCTGTCGAGCGTCTTCATCGGCTACCTGGCCGACCGCGTCAGCACGCGTTATCTGGTAATTTTCGCCCCGGCAGTCACGGCGACGCTCATCAGTCTCCTGGGTCTGATGCCGACCTACTGGTCAGTCGCCATCCTGCTGTTTACCGCCGGAATCAGCGCCGCCAGTTTTCATGCGCCCGCCCCTGCCATGATTGCCTATGTCTCCGGCAGGCGGGTCGGCAAGGGGATGAGCTTCTTTATGGCGGGCGGCGAACTGGGCCGCGCGGTCGGGCCGCTGCTGGTCGGCTTTGCGATTACACAGTGGGGCATTGGCGGCATGTGGCGGCTGATGATCTTCGGCTGGATCGCGTCGGCGATTCTGTACTGGCGGCTGCGGCAGGTCTCTGCCCGTCCCCGGCAGCAGGACAGCGGCGGACTGAAGGCCGTGCTGCCGCTGTTTGGCCGAGTTTTCGCGCCGCTGTTCGGGGTGATGCTGCTGCGCAATTTCCTGGTCGTGGCCCTGTCGATCTATCTGGTGGTGTATCTGACCGGCAAGGGTTACGGTCTGGTCGAGGCGGGTCAGATGCTGGCGCTGTATGAACTGGCCGGGGTTGGCGGGGCACTGGCGGGCGGCACCCTGAGTGACCGCTTTGGCCGCAAGCAAACGGTCATCGCGGCCACGCTGCTGGCGGCGCTGATGATGCTGATCTTCCTCAATGTCGAGGGCCTTCTGATGCTGCCGGTGCTGGTCCTGCTGGGTTTTACGTCGCTGTCGGTCACGCCGATCTTGCAGGCTCTGGTGCAGGATCAACTGCCGGGCCATCGCGCCACCGCCAGCGGCATGTTTATCCTGTATGCGTTTATCATCCAGGCCATCAACACGCTCCTCATCGGCGTCATTGGGGATGCTGCCGGTCTCAGTACAGCCTACTGGATCAGCGTTGGGGTTGCGCTGCTGGCGGTGCCGGTGGTGCTGCTGCTGCCCAACGCGCCAAAGGAAGCCTGACGGGTATTTCGCCGTCGAAAGGTCCGGGCTTCGATTCTGCTGAGGCTGAAATGATATAATGGTATTGGGATTATGGAGGTGCGGCATGGCACAGGTGACGTATGATGAAGTCCTCCGGCTGGCGGAACAACTGACCCCGGCGGAGCAGCAGGCACTGATTGCGCACTTACAGGAGTTGGCTGAACATCGCGCACTTACTGATGATGAGTGGGACGCCCTGTTCGACTCATTAAAAATGAACATTATGCCGGCTGCGGAATTCTCCCTGAGACGCGCGGATTGGTATGACGATGACGGTCGGTAAAGCCTTTGTCGATACCAATGTCTTGCTGCGTGCGGTCAATGATGCGCTACCTCTGCATGGCGAAGCTGATGAACCGGTCAGGCGGATGCGTCATAATGGCTATGAATTGTGGATCAGTCGCCAAATCATCCGTGAATATCTTTCGCAAGTTACACGTCCGGGATTTTTTATCCAGCCGATGGTGATGGAGCAGGTAGACCAGCAGGTGAGGGTGATGCGCGTGCTGTTCAAAATAGCGGATGAGACAGAAGCGGTCACGACGCAGTTATTAGCCCTGCTTCGGGCCTTTCCAACTGGGGGCAAGCAAATTCATGATGCCAATATCGTGGCAACTATGCTCGTTTATGGGATAGACACGCTGCTCACGCAGAACGTGGCGGACATGAAACGCTTCGCAAGCCGCATCCAGATTGTGCCCCTGACGCAGAACTCCTAAGCACCATCGTACAGGCTGTTATTTGTGCCCCAACAGTCGGGCAATCAGCCGCAGCAGCCAACCGCGTGTCTCCTCAGATTCTTCTTCCACCGATTCAGCGGCCTGCTGTTCCCGCTCGCGCCGCCGCATTTCTCGCATCGTGAGCATGGAGTCCTCCCCGGCGTCGTATTCCGCCAGCGGGTCCGCTTCAGCTTTGGCGCGCCGCTTCTGGCGGTACTCTTCCCGCAGTTCGCGTGGGGTGGGAAGAATCTCGGTCGGGTAATCCGGGTCTACGGCTGCCGGAATGCGTTCGGAAGGGCGGGGCGGCAGCTTGCCGACAAAATCTGTCAGTTCACTGGTGATTTCATTAGTTTCGCGGCTGCGCAGGCTGGGCACCGTCGTATTGAAGTAGCTGACAATATCGACGTGTATATCTGCCTGATTGAAGCGATTCAGGACATCCGAGTTGGTACCAAAGGCAAAGTAGGCGCTGCGCAGGCGCGGGTCGGACAGCGCGGAAATGAGCAGGGCGCGACCATCCTGGGTAAACGGCACGAACAACCGGTCCTCATCCAGCCGGGCCAGGAACGCGTCGATCAACTCGTCGTCCGCCGGCGTCTGGACCTCCTCGGCCTGAACATCCGGCCAGTCCAGTTCCTCCGACTGCTGCACATTCATCGTTTCCAGGTCGAGGATGCGGTGGCTGATGTTCAGCACATCGTCCTGCCGTGCCAGGAAGTGCGGCACCGCCCGGGTGTAGTGCCGCTGGAGTGTCCGCCGCACCGCGATTCCTTCGACCACGCCGATTTCGCGCCCGGCGTGTTTGCGACCGCTGTCATAATGCCGCAGCAGCAGGTTGTAGTCGCCGATGCCAAAGCTGTAGAGCGCGGGCC
>JAIOHO010000175.1 GCA_019912905.1 Anaerolineae bacterium | reverse complement strand
GATGGATTTTGGGCGGGACCGCGAGGCTGCGCGCACCTGGGTGATCGATCCGATTGATGGCACCAAGGGGTTCATTGCCCTGCGCCAGTACGTGGTGGCCGTGGGCGTGCTCGACGAGCGCAAGCAGGTGGTCGAGGGGGTCATGGCTGCGCCGGGGTATCTGCATGGCGGCGCGCTGTTTTATACCCATAGCGGCAGGGCGTTCACGGAACGGCTGGAAGGCGGGACCACCCAGGAAATTCATGCGTCGCAGCGGACCGACCCGTCCGCATTGATCGCGCTGGAAAGCTACGAAAAATCCCACGCCAGCCAGGACCTGATGGCCGACCTGCGCCAGGCGGCAGGCATCGGGGCGGCGCAGATCGAGCGTATCGACAGCCAGGAAAAATATGCGCGCGTGGCGGCGGGCGATGCCGACCTGTACCTGCGGCTGCCACGCCTGAACAGCACCCGTCCGCACATGATCTGGGATCATGCCGCCGGAACCGCGCTGGTCCAGGCTGCCGGGGGCATCGTCAGTGACGTCGATGGCTCCGCGCTGGATTTTTCGCTGGGCCGGACCCTGGCGCACAACCGGGGCATGATCGTCGCCAATCCGCTGCTTCATCCCCGGCTGCTCGAAGCCGCCCACCAGTTGCAGCTGGTTTAACGTTAGCGGAGTCACGAGGACTGGATGTGATGAGCGATCATGTCGATGCAGTAGTAGCGACCGTTCGCGGTTGGGACGGCGTCACCGTCGCGCCGCACCGTTTTGGCGGGCAGGAATTTAAGCTGGATCAGGTCGAGATCGGGCATGTGCACACCGGCGGGCTGGTCGATATTCCCTTCACACGCGCGATCCGTGAACAGTTGGTGGCCGAAAATCGCGCCCAACCCCATCACATCCTGCCGGATACCGGCTGGATCAGCTTCACGATGCGCGCCCCGGCGGACGTCGAAGCGGTGCTGGATCTGCTGCGGCTGTCGTATCTTCAGAAACGACTCGCCCGCAGCCGCCGCGATGCCGCGCAGCAGGCCGCGCTCATGGGCGAATTCGAAGCGCTGTCCCTCAGCCCGGAACTACGCGCTCTCGTCGCGTAAACGTTCGGGTTTAACAATCGTGGAGATTGTGGGGCGAGGCAAGCCATCGCCCCTACCAATTTTCGATTGGTTGAGTGGGGTTATTCCAACTGTCGGACCGAATCAGGACTCGATGGCGTAGGTGCTGCGGGTCAGCGGCCACATGGGCTGCACTTCCAGCTCCCAGTCGTCGCGCTGCCCGGCCTGGAAGCGATAATACCCAGCCGCCGCGATCATCGCGCCATTATCGGTGCACAGGTTGAGCGGCGGATAGCGGACCGGGAGATCGGTTTCGCGGCGCATGGCCTGCCGCAGCGCCTGATTTGCGCTCACGCCCCCGGCGATCATCACTTCGGTCACCTCATGGGCTTTGGCCGCCCGCGCGGTTTTTTCGACCAGCGCATCGACCAGCGCGGCCTGGAAGCTGGCGGCGACGTCGTTGACCGAGACACCGGTGCGCAGCTGCGCTTTTTTATCCCCGCCGCGCTGCCGCCGGGCTTCGGCACTGGGGGGTACTGTAGCCGCGCGCATGACGGCGGTCTTCAGGCCGGAGAAGCTGAAATCGTACGTCTCATCCAGCTTGGCACGGGGGAACTTATACGTCGCAGGGTTGCCCATCTGGGCGGCGCGCTCGATATTTGGCCCGCCCGGAAACGGCAGTCCGAGCAGGCGGCCCACTTTGTCGAAGGCTTCCCCGGCGGCGTCGTCCAGCGTCCCCCCCAGGCGTTTGTATTCGCCGTGACCGGTCATCAGCACCAGTTCGGTGTGTCCACCGGAGACGATCAGAACCAGCGCCGGGAATTCGATGCTGCGATTCTGCTCGGTCAGCCACAGGGAATAGACGTGGCCTTCCAGATGATTGATGCCCAGCAGGGGCCGGTCCACGGCCAGCGCCAGCCCTTTGGCGAAGTTCAGCCCCACCAGCAGCGATCCGACCAGGCCGGGGCCGCGCGTCACGGCGATGGCGTCCAGTTTGTCATAAGCAATGCCCGCATCGCGGACGGCCTGCGCTACCACCACGCTGATGGCTTCCACATGGGCGCGGGAGGCCAGTTCGGGGAACACGCCGCCGAACTCTGCGTGCAGGTCGATCTGCGAGGCGACCACGTTCGAGGCGATGGTCTTGCCATCGACGACGACCGCAGCGGCGGTTTCATCACACGAGGTTTCGATTCCAAGGATATAGGTCATAATCCGCGATTCTTATTACTCAAGTTGGCAGTCATCAATCGTCAGTTTACAGTCAGGGACCAGACGTGGCGTCCCATGCAGAGAACGTACCTTTCAAACTGTAAACTGATTACTGGCAACTAAGAACTCTTTAACGATGATCTTCCCCGGCGAAGGCCACGAACGCGCCCAGGGCCACCAGCCCACAGCCGGTCAGCAGACGCTGTGCCCGCCGGAGCGAGGCCCGTTTTTTCAACTGCGTGCCGATTGGTCCCGCCAGCGTCGCCACTACCACATCCGCGCTGGCGTTCAGGAATACCGAGATCGACCCCAGCAGCACGAATTGCAGCACCACCGGCCCTCGTGGATCGACAAACTGGGGGATGAAGGCCAGGAAAAACAGGGCGGTCTTCGGGTTCAGCACTTCGGTGAGGACTCCCTGGTAA
The DNA here is from genome assembly GCA_019912905.1 of Anaerolineae bacterium. Taxonomy (GTDB): domain Bacteria; phylum Chloroflexota; class Anaerolineae; order Aggregatilineales; family Phototrophicaceae. Next base: position 67 of record JAIOHO010000175.1, on the reverse strand, counting down.
AACGCCCGATACCCACGCGCCGGTTCCGCCGACTCGAAAATAAGCGGCTCGTCTTTGCGCAGCAGGG
>JAIOHO010000174.1 GCA_019912905.1 Anaerolineae bacterium | reverse complement strand
GCTTTAAGATGCTTACCCTGAGCAAGCCTGAAGTTGCCAAAGAACTGCTAGCTTTGGCGCAGGGTGATGTCAACCGGCGGTGGGAATACTACAGCTACCTGGCATCTCGCGAGTACGGTAACGGGTCCAACGGCTCGAACGGCTCCAACGGCAAGGAATAGGAGAACCTGATGGATATCACAACCACGTATCTGGGTCTGAATCTACGCTCGCCGCTGGTGGTTTCCGCATCACCGCTGTCCGAGAAAATCGAAAACATCCAGCGCATGCAGGATGCGGGGGCCGGGGCTGTCGTGCTGTACTCCCTGTTCGAGGAACAGATCGAACGCGAACAGCTCGAACTCCAGCATCACCTGACCTTTGGCACCGAAAGCTTCCCCGAAGCGCTGACGTATTTCCCCGAACCGCCCAGCTTCAAGCTGGGGCCGGAGGAGTATCTCAACCATATTCGGCGCGTGAAAGGCTCGGTAGACATTCCCGTAATCGCCAGTCTGAACGGTTCGTCGATAGGCGGCTGGACCGGCTTCGCCCGCGACATGCAGCAGGCGGGGGCCGATGCCCTCGAACTCAATATCTACTACATCCCGACCGATCCCAATCTGACGGCAGAAGCGGTCGAGCAAACCTACGTCCGCATCGTGACCGCCGTTAAAGAGGCCGTCACCATCCCGGTCGCCATCAAGCTTGGCCCCTACTTCAGCAGCTTGGCGAACATGGCGAAGCGCCTGGACGAAGCGGGTGCCGATGGGCTGGTCCTGTTCAACCGCTTCTACCAGCCAGACTTCGATCTGGACGAGATGGAAGTCCGCCCGAACGTCCTGCTCAGCACGCCGCAGGCCTCGCGCCTGCCGCTGCGCTGGATCGCCATCCTGTATGGCACCATCAAGGCGGATATGGCTGCCACCAGCGGTATCCACACCGGCAAAGATGCGGTAAAAATGCTGCTGGCCGGGGCCAACGTCACCATGATGGCCTCCGCACTGCTCAGCCGGGGCATCGAGCATCTCAAGACGGTCGAGGCGGAACTGCGCGAGTGGATGGCGGAAAAAGAGTATGACTCAGTCGAGCAGATGCGCGGCGCGATGAGCCAGAAAAATGTGGCCCAGCCCAGCGCCTTCGAGCGGGCACAGTACATGCGTGCGCTCACCACCTATGACCCGGCAGCGGCGCGCGCCCGCGACAGCCAGTCAAAACTGTGGGGCGAATAGGTTTCCGATAAGAGCTATCGGGATGCGCTCCGTCCCGTTCTCTGGTACGACAATCTCCTCAACAAAAGGCACCGGGTTCTTGGCCCGGTGTCTTTTTTGAAACTTTCCCACCCCTGCCCACGTAATAGTGATCGAGAAAGCAATTTAAACAGGGGGTTCAAGATGTCAACTAATGCCAATAGTCGCAGCGCCATCGCCATCGGCCTGATCGGGCTGGGAGTGCTGTTCCTGGTGGCGCAAATTTCGGGCTTCAGTTTCCTGGGCATTCTCTGGCCGTTGTTCATCGTACTGCCCGGCGCAGCGTTTCTGTATTTCGCCTACACGGGCGATCGTCACGCCGCAGGTCTGGCGGTCCCCGGGGCAATGATTACCGGGACCGGTGCCATTCTCTTCTATCAGA
>JAIOHO010000173.1 GCA_019912905.1 Anaerolineae bacterium | reverse complement strand
ACATTAGATGAAGAGAGCCGCTCCGTGATCACAAGCCTCGTCAGCCTGGCCCTTGTGGTAACCAGTCTGGTTGTGATTGGTATCAGCGTATGGCAGCAGTCCCGCCAGCGAATCTGGGGGCAGGTCGACCGCTACCTGCTGGCAGGGCTGGCGCTTGCCAATCTCGTGCTGGTCATTTTTCTGTGGGTCAATCATCTGAACTTCCCCCTCAACCTGGAAGCGATGGAAGGAAGTGTGCGGCTGCACGTGCTGCGGGCGGCCAGCTTCCAGCCCATTTATACCGAACCGTCGGCTGACTTCGTCGCGCTGGCTTATAACCCGCTTTATTATGTCCTGGCGGCTCCGTTTACCTGGGTGCTGGGCGATGGCCTGCCCACGCTCAGGCTGGTTTCCGTCATTGGGGCCGTTGGCGCGGCGCTGGTTATTTTCGCGGTAGTGCGGCGGCATACCGGCTCGATCTGGTGGGGCCTCATGGCAGCCGGGTTGTTTGCCGCAGCCTACGGTGCAACCGATTATTACCTCGACACCATCCACTCGGATTCGTGGTTTCTGCTGACGGCCTTGCTCGGAACCTATCTGATCGACCGCAGCCGATCCTTTTCGGGCAGCCTCGCCGGGTTGGTGCTGCTGATTCTGTCCTTCTGGCTCAAACAGCATGGCGCGTTGTTTGCGATCGGCGGGGTTCTGTTTCTACTCTGGCGCGAGGGTCTGCGGCGCGGAATCGTCTATGGCCTGGTCGCGGCGCTCTTCGGTCCGGCGCTCTATTTCCTGGCTGGACCAGCGCTATTTGGACCTTATTTTCTTTATTTTACCTGGGAGGTTCCACGCACCTGGTCCGAAGTCAGTCTATCGACATTTAGGCGTCTTATCCGATATTCCATCAAGTACCTTCCAGCCCTGGCAGTCGCATCGACCTGGTTCACCGCCTGGGCGTTTCTCCGCAATCGTAAGGCGCTCAACTTCTGGCACATTCAGTTTGTGGTCGCCCTGTTCTCCGGTTTCATGGGCGCGCTCGACCCCGGTTCGCAGAATAATGTCTTCATCCCGATGGCGACCTGGACCATTATCATGGGGGTCCTGGGAATCCATCACGCAAAGATTCACTGGGCATCCCTGAGCCGCTACCACGTCCCGGAAGCCGCCCTGCTGCTGAGCTTTGTGCTTCTGATCTACAGCCCGCCGCAGGCATTTCGATCGTCAGAATCGCAGCAAGCCTATGCCGATCTGGTCGAGATGCTGAACAGCCTTGACGGTCCGGTCTATGCCCCGGATTTAGGGCAGTTGCAGAGCGGGTACACACTTTACCCGGCAGCGGAGGGAGTGGCTATGGAGGACCTGATCCGAGGCCTTGACATCGATCAGCGCTACAATCCCCTCATGATGAAGATTCTCCAACCCGCCATGCAGCCGCCCGACCAAAAGGGGTACCTGCTGCTCAACAACCGTTTGGGTCGCGGGTGGTTTCTCGATTTTCTGCTCGATTATTACGTGCTGGATACGGATTTCCAGGATCGATTCATCTCGCTGTGGACCCTGCCCAGCAGCTTCAGTGTGGGCTACCCCCGCTACCTGTACCGTTATGATCCTGAGCAGGCGGCTGCCAATCCCTCCTCCTAGCCGCAGCCTGATGTCCACCTCCGCCGCTACTCCCCCATCACCTGGGCGACGACCGTCCGCCGACGCGGGCATTCTCCGGGGGCAGGCTGCTCAATGGTCCGGCGTGGGAGTCCAGCCGCTGGCCGTTCAGGTTATAATCTCCAGCCTGTTCACCTACCCATCCCATCGAGGAGAACGCACCATGACCGCATTCTTTACCGTGCCGCTCTTTGAGCAGATGCCCGACCGTCCATCCGTCCACTGCGCCACTTTGACCGAGCTGCCAGATGGCACGCTGCTGTCGGCCTGGTTCGCCGGGTCCAGGGAGATGGCGCGCGATGTCGTCCTGATGATGGCGCGCCTCGAGCCGGGGGCGCAGGCCTGGAGTGCACCGCAGCTGCTGGTCGAAGTGCCGGGACGCTCGCTCGGCCAGCCGATCTTTTTGCCCCATCCCAACGGCGAATTGTGGTTTTTCTTCAACGTCATCATGGATGCGCACTGGACCAGCGCCCAACCCTACTGGCAGCGTTCGACTGATGGCGGTTATTCGTGGCAGTCCGCCCAGCCGCTGATGGATTATCCCGGCCTGATGTTCCGCAGCAAGCCGTTTCTGCTGCCGGGGCGCATCATCCTGCCCGCCTACGACGAAACCACCTGGCAGTCGCGCATGCTCCTGTCCGACGACGCCGGGCAAAGCTGGCGAATCACCGCCCCGCTCACCTCGCCGCAGGGCAACATCCACCCCTGCATCGTCCAGCTTGCCGACGGGCGGCTGATGGCCTACCTGCGCACTGGCGGCAAAGGCGGCGTCATCTGGCGGACCGAATCGAGCGACCGCGGCGAGACCTGGGCCGAGCCGACCGCCACCGAACTGCCCAACCCCAACGCCGGGATCGACCTGATCGGCCTGGACAGCGGCGCACTGCTGCTGGCCTACAACCCCAGCGCGCAGCGGCGGACGCCCCTGTGTGTCGCCTGGTCGAGCGAAGATGAGCACTGGCCCCACCAGCAGACTCTCGAAGACGCCGACGGTGAATTCTCCTATCCGACCCTGCTGCAAGGCACCGCCGGTGACATCCACCTGGTCTATACGCACCGCCGCCAGCACATCCAGTATGCCCGCTTCGACGAAGCCTGGGTGCGCGCCGGAACCCACTGAACGTTCAGGAAACGTTCACAGTTTGGGGGGTTTACAAAACTTTAAAGCAACCTATAATCGGAAATGTCCGGTGGAGGCACCGGGCATATCTGTCCATGAGATTAGAAAGTCATCATGAACGACGGCAGTTATTCACCAGAAATGGGGCCGCACTTACCTGGCGGCAGTAACGTGTAGCAGTCGTTCCCCTCTCTTCACACGGTTTCCGGGGATGACGCGCCCGCGTTAGTGCCGACCCTGATTACAGGGCATATCCTGGTAAACCGGTTCCGTTCCAGACAACCGATGCTCTACCCTATCGAAAGCCGCAGCGCGGAGATTAGCTGCGCTGCCTGTCTGTGCAACGGAGGAATCCACCATGTACAACGACCTGCTTTTGGATCGTCTGGCGGTCACGCCCAACGCTGATACTGAGGGTCGCATTCAGGAACTGATCGACGAAATCGAGGCGCTCGACAACCTGCTCTCGCCCGAAGCGCAGCAGCTGATCCGCGATCTGCGTGGGCACACCGTCACCGACGACGTCTACGAGGAAATCGACGAGAAGGATTCGTTCGGCGCGCGCATGGCCGACTGGATCGCCGGTTTCGCGGGTAGCTGGAAGTTTATCCTGTCCTTCATGTTTATGATGGTCGTGTGGATGGCCTTCAACCTAACCCTGGGACCGCGCGCGTTCGACCCGTTTCCATTCATTCTGCTCAACCTGGCCCTCAGCACCCTGGCGGGTTTGCAGGCCCCGGTGATCCTGATGGCCCAGAACCGCCAGTCGAAGAAAGACCGCGCGGTGGCCCAGAATGATTTTCAGGTCAACCTGAAGAACGAAGTCGAAATCGTGGACCTGCACCGCAAGCTCGACACGCTGGCTGATGCCCTGGCCACGCAGACCAAGCTGGTCAACGCCCTGGTCGCCGCCCGCCGCCACGAACTGAGCGCGACCGTCCGCGCCATCGAAACCGCCCGCGAAGACAGCAACGGAAACAACGGGCACAAAAACGGCGTCTGATCCGTCTTTGGCGGCAAATAGAACGGTCCGTGAACCATAAGGGCAGCGCCTGCCACCGATCAATCCGCATAACGAGTAGGAGCACGGCGGCTTGTCGTGCCCCTACAGCGCGGCGGGTCTTTCCGCTATACTTGCGCCGCATCCTGACCATCGACCCGGTTTGAGCCGCTCCTATGACTCTCGAAATCGCAGGCTTTCTGTTTCTCTTCCTCCTGGCGCTGGTGCTGTTCTCCCTGGAGTGGTTTTCACCGGACGTGGTGGCATTGGGCCTGCTGCTGACGCTGGTGGTGACCGGGCTGCTGCCCGCCCAGACCGCCTTCCAGGGATTCGGCAGCGACACGACTCTGATGATTCTGGGCCTGCTGATCCTCACTGAAACGCTGGAACGCACCGGCGTGGTCGAGATGGCCGGGCGTTTTCTGGTGCGTGCCATCGGCGACCGCACCTCCCGGCTGCATCTGGTGCTGCTGGTCGGCCCGGCGATTCTCAGCTCGTTCATGAGCAATACTGCTTCTGCCGCCCTGTTTCTGCCGATCGCGCTGGGCCTCGCCCGCCGCGCGCGCATCAGTCCCTCCAAACTGCTGATGCCGGTCGCCTTTGGCGCGATCCTCGCCAGTTCGGTGACGCTCATCGGCACCTCCACCAACATCGTCGTCAGCGGCCTGATGCAGCAGCACGACCTCGCGCCGCTGGGGATGTTCGAACTGACGCCGTTCGGCCTGCCGATTCTGATCGCCGGTTTGCTCTACATGTGGTTTATAGGCCGCCGCCTCATCCCGGACCGGGCCGGAGTCCAGGCGGGCAGCGCCTCTTTCGATTCGCAGTTATATTTCTCCGAAATCGAGATTCCGCCGGGTTCCAGCGCCGTCGGCAGGAGCATCGAGGACTCGCCCATCATGCAGGCCCTCAACCTGGGCGTGCTGCAACTTCAGCGCGGCGGTGAGCCGCTCAAGCCGCTGGCCGATACGATCCTGCAAGCTGGGGATACGCTGTTCGTCGAGGGGACGCGCGCGGACATCCTGAATATCCCGACCACGCCCGGCATCGCTGTGAAAGGCGCAGCACAGACGCTGCAAAATTACGTCAAAAAACAGGATGCGCAGATTGCCGAGGTGGTGCTGCTGCCGGGGTCCCCGCTGATCGGGCGCACCATCAAGGGCTTGCAGCTTCGGGAGCGCTATCACCTTCAGATTCTGGCGATCAACCAGGCCGGGAAGATCCGCTACAGCAAGATTGGCCGCCGGGTGCTGCGCCTGGGCGACATCCTGCTGATCCAGATTCCGAGCGAAAACCTGAACGTCATGGCATCCGAGCGGCTGTTTCATGTGCTCGACCTCATCGAGAGGCCGGGCGGCAGTCCGCGTCAGGCACGGCTGGCAAGCGTCATTTTCGCCGGGTCGCTGGCGCTGGCGATTTTTAACATCTTCCCCATTACCGTGTCGGTCCTCATCGGCGTGCTGTGCGTCTTCCTGATGCGCTGCATCACGCCGGAAGAAGCCTATCGCAGCATCGAGTGGAAGACGATCATTCTGATCGGCAGTATGCTGGCCTTCGGGCAGGCCATGCTGCAAACCGGCACCGCCGATTACCTCGCCAACTGGATCGTGCGGCTGCCGGGGGCGGATACGCCGGTCGGGTTACTGAGCTTCTTCTTTATCCTGGGCGTCATCCTGACACAGCCCATGTCGAATCAGGCGGTCGCTGCCATCCTCGTCCCCATCGCCATCCAGACGGCCATGCGGCTGGGCTACAACCCGCGCCCGTTCGCCATCATGATCGCCGTCGCTGCCAGCACGTCCTTTATTACCCCGCTGGAACCGGCCTGCGTGATCGTCTACAGCGCGGGCAAGTACA
>JAIOHO010000172.1 GCA_019912905.1 Anaerolineae bacterium | reverse complement strand
TGTCGTGGATATTGAAGGGGGGCGATGGGGTGACGAAGGGGCCAGGTCGGACGAATGCCACCGCCAGCGCCGCGCCGAGGAACGCCGATCCTGCGGCCAGGAACATTACTGGTTGCCAATCGCCTACGCCACCGAGCGCATTGAGCAGATGTGGTGAGGCCGACCCGATGGTCAGCGCGCCGACCAGCATCCCGATCCCTAACCCGCGATCCGCTTTCGTCCAGGTAGTCATCAGCTTCATGCCGACCGGGTATACTCCCGCCAGGAAGACTCCGGTCAGAAAGCGCAGCACGACGGCCAGCGCCGGACCTGCGGCCAGGATCGGGATGAGGGCGGTCATGGTTCCCGCCAGCAGCGCCGAGATTGCCAGCAGCCAGCGGGTGGGGATGCGATCGGCCAGCGTCAGCACTGCCGAGCCGAACGCACCGACCACGAAGCCGATCTGGACCGACATCGTCAGCCAGGCGCGGCCCGATTCATCCAACTGCCAGGCGGCGGTCAGCGCCGGGATCACTGCCGAAGCCGAAAACCAGACGGCCATTACCAGCAGTTCCGCCAGCGATAAAATCAGCAGGGCACGCCACTTGCCGGGGATACGCTCCGGCGTCTCCATCGAACGGGACGGGTGGGCTTTAGTCGCGACATCGGTCATGACCAGACACTCACTTTCAGGACGTGCTGTTCCTCTTATCGACGTGTTTCGATGAGCCTCGCAAATCAGATCACAGGGCTGCGAACAAAAAAACAGGCGGGCGATCCCACCTGTTCAGGGCGTACTGGCACGATTGACCGGTCAGGCATCGCCCAATCGCACGCTGGCGACACGCGGCCCGCTGCGCTGGTTCGGATTCGGACTGCCCCCAGCGGGTTCCAACGCGACACCAAAACCGTTGTACTGATCGAGACCGTACTCCAGCGGCAGGACGATGCAGGTGTCGTCGGCGGCCCGCTGGAATAAGCCGCCGCTGACGGTCTGATCTGGTCCTGCCAGCCACAACTGGAAGGTCTGGTCTGGCTGGATCGTCGGCAGGTGTTTCATGTGCAGGATGGCCGCGTTCTGGGTCGGGTCCGCCACGAGGTCGCCGCTGATGTCGGCAAATTCATCACCGGGTGCCAGAGCGATGCGCACATAATTCGGTGAAGCAATAATCTGTTGATACAAGCTCTGGGTGTTTGGACAGACGGTTTCGTCTTGCGGGCGCAGCAGCGCCAGCCCACCCACCACACCAATCACGACGGCCAGAACCGCCGCCGCAGCCAGCCAGCGGAGATGCAGCGGCGACCGGCGGACCGGCAGCACAGCCGGAGTCACAGGTGGTTTACTGGCCGCAACACGCCGTCGTAAATCGTCCCCCAGGTGAGCGGGTGCAGGTCGAACAGTGGTCGTCAGGCTCAGCGCCTGGGTCAATGTCTGATATTCCGCCAGCAGCGCCTGGGCCTCGGCATCGTCTGCCAGGCGTGATTCTATTTCGGCCTGCTCGTGTTCGTCGAGCGCGCCCAGCGCATATGCGGGGATCAGATCCAGAAACGTCTCTCTATCCATTACGGTACGACACGCACTTTCTAAGTCAACGGATTCGCGTAATCCTACGCTCGATCCACAACTCTCTGACAAGGTGTATCTGATGCATTTTACGTGCCCGCATCCTGATTCGGATGCATCGGCGGTTCGGTTAGCCAGATAGTGCGCAGCTTTTGCATGCCCTGGCGGATGCGGGTCTTGATAGTCCCCAGCGGGACCTGCCGGTAGGCGGCGATGTCGGCGTGGGACATCCCGTAAAAATAGGCCAGCCCGATGGCATCGCGCTGCTCCGGCGGGAGCTGATGGAGTACGGCAATCAGGCTGCGGCGCAGGTCGCTGGTTTCTGTCGATAACGTATTTTCCCAAAGATCGGGATTCTCGTCGATAAACAGGGTGTGCTGGGCCGGTTCGCGGCGCTGGCGTTTGCGCAGCACGTCGATCGCCAGGCGGCGCGTGATCGTCAGCATCCAGGTCACGAATTCGCCCTTGCCGGGGTCAAACGTCGCGGCCTTCTCCCACAGGCGCATGAAGGTGTCCTGTGCCACTTCTTCCGCCGCCATCGGTTCTTCCAGCACCTGATACGCGACCGAGTAGACCAGGTTGATGTAGCGCGCGTGTAGTGTAAACAGCGCTTCCTCATCTCCGGTCTGAATTCGCATTAGCAGGTCCGCAAGGGACGGTTGGTGACTCATAACACCTTTTCAAACACTGGTCCGTTCGCGCCGTTTATTTTAATCGAAAGCTCCTGAATCCCCAAGTGAACGCTTGATGAAGGTGGTTGGACAAGGCACAGACTGAGGAAGACCAGGGTCAAAATCTTTATTTTAGCCAGAACACCTGGCCCTCAGGATTTTCTCCTGCGGTTCCTTCGGCGAATTCGACTAACACCCGGATCATGCCACCAATGTCGGTTCGCAAACTCTCAGAAAGACAGATCAGGCCGGAATGGTCCGAGCGATTCATGGTTCGTCCGGCGAAGGGACGGTCAAAGGTAACCACGACGAGGTTATTC
>JAIOHO010000171.1 GCA_019912905.1 Anaerolineae bacterium | reverse complement strand
GGCCTTCGAAGCGGAAGATGCTGCCAGAGACGTTTGGCTTGCCGAGCTTCACGCAGGCGTCGTTGACGAGGTAGCGCGTCGGGAAATTATCGGTGCCGTCGATGATAATGTCATACGGCTCGAAGATCTCCAGCGCATTGTCGGACATCAGCGGCACATTGTATTTGTCGATCTGAACATACGGATTCAGGTCTTTGATGCGCACTTCAGCGCTGTCCAGCTTGGAGAGGCCGACGGTGCTCTGGCCGTGAATGATCTGCCGCTGGAGGTTGCTCTCATCCACCACGTCGTAATCCACGAGGCCAATGCGCCCGATGCCTGCCGCTGCCAGGTAGAGGGCCAGTGGGCTGCCCAGGCCGCCGGTGCCGATGAGCAGAATGCTGCTGGCTTTCAGTTTGCGCTGGCCTTCCAGCCCCAGTTCGGGCAGGATGATGTGACGGCTGTAGCGCGTGATTTCATCATTGCTGAGGGTTGCGAGTTCTGAAACCAGTGGTTGCATGGGGGTTGTTCCTATTCTCCGTCCCTAACTTGCCTGTAATTCCTGTTTCAGCCGGTCGAGACCGACAACGCCATTGAACACTTTACGAGGCTGGCCTTCGGGGTCCAGCACGAATAATGTGGGGACCGAAAAAACGCCCCAGCGCGTCGCGGCGTCCGGGTCTTCGGTTGCGTCCACCCGAATCAGCCGCAGGTGATCCGCGTCCAGTTCGCGCTGGAGCTGCTCCAGCACCGGGGTCTGCTGGAAGCGGCAGGGCGCGCAGGTCGGGGTTGTGAAATAGACGATGATTGGGATTCCCGGTCTGCAATCGGCCAGCAGCGGATCGATCTCAATGGCGGCCCCGGCCTGCCGCATCTGGCAGCGCGTGCACCAGCGGTACACCAGGACCCCGACAGTGAGCAGGACGAGTGTCAGAACAGCGCGTTCGATCATCGGACCGGCGCTTTCGTGAAACCGGGGATTCCGAGCCGGTTGAGCTGATAGTAGACCCAGCAGCCCAGGCAGAAATTCACCCAGAAGTTGAGGTTTGCCAGCACGACCACGATACCGACCAGCACCCAACCCAGCAGAGGTGCCTGATTGAGCAGGGCGAGTGTCGCCGCGCCGTTGAAGACTGCCCCCACCAGCAGGGCGAAACGATGGGGTTCCGGGTTGTCAATTTCAGGGCGCGGCTGCACCAGGCCGCTCGGTTTGACGAGACGCTGGTAGATCAATCGGTAGGGGGCAAAGGGGGCATCCAGCGCGCCGAACAGCTGCGCCAGCCCCACCAGTGCGACCAGCAGCCATGAATTGACGATAAAGGCCACGATCAGCAGAATAATCGTCAGGGCCTGTCCGGTCTTCAGCCCTGTCTGGTCGATCCTGCGAATGGTTTCACCTGCCATTGTCCTGTCACTTTCTCACTGGCTACCGACCAGTGTCCGCCTATTCTTCTGGCCCTCAACTGCAATAAGCCGCGCCGGAGGCTGTGCTTCTCGACGTCAATGAGGCCGTCTAGCGAACACCGCCCGCAATGCTGGGGATGATACGCAGGTTGGCACTATTTTCGATCTCGGTATCCAGCCCATCCAGAAAACGAACGTCTTCGTCATCGAGGAAGACGTTGACAAAGTTGCGCAGTTGCGCCCCCTCATACAGGTGCTGCCGCAGCGCAGGGTACTGCGTCGTCAGGTCATCCAGCGCCGCGCCGATAGTGCTGCCGCTGACCTCAATCATCGCCTGATTGTCGGTATAAGCCCGCAGGGGGCTGGGGATTTTAACGGATGCCATTTGTGTGATTTCTCCTTGCGATAGACAAAATTTGTCAGAGGTGCGAGCGGGAGTCGAACCCGCTTTCACGCATTTGCAGTGCGTTGCCTGGCCGTCTGGCTCTCGCACCATGGACCGGGCCTGGCTGGGCCAGAACCCGGCGGTGATGATAAACGATCAGGGCTGCGCGCCTTTACGGATCGGGTTGCCGATTAGATTGCCCCATTCGGTCCATGAGCCGTCGTAATTGCGCACATTGTCGTATCCCAGGATGTACTTCAGGGCAAACCAACTGTGCGACGAGCGTTCCCCAATGCGGCAGTAAGCGACGATTTCGCTGGTGTCCGGGGTAATGCCTTTGGAGCTGTAGAGTTGCTGAAGCTGCTCTTTGTTCTTGAAGGTGCCATCTTCAGCGACGGCCTGACTCCAGGGGATGTTGGCGGCTCCGGGGATGTGCCCGGCGCGCTGTGCGGTCTCGGTCATGCCGGGCGGCGCAATGATGTCGCCGACGTATTCTGGCACGGAGCGCACATCCACGAGGCCAAAGTCGCCCTGGCCGAGACGCTGCTTGATGTAATCGCGGTCGGCGCGCAGGTCGGTGTTGACGTGCTGGACGCTGTAGCTGGTCGGTGGATAATTGACGACTTCGGTAGTCGTTGGACGTCCTTCATCCACCCATTTCTTACGTCCGCCGTCCATCAGGCTGACTTGTTCATGTCCATAATACTTGAACAGCCAGAAGGCTTAGGCGGCGAACCAGTTGTTATTATCGCCGTAAAGCACGACATGGGTATCGCTGCTGATGCCGGATTGACCGAGCAGGGCAGCAAAATCCTCCTTGGTGAGGATGTCGCGCTGGACCTGATCCTGAAGCTGGGACTGCCAGTTGAAGCCCACTGCGCCGGCGATGTGGCTGCTTTCGTACTGCGTGGTATCGACGTCCACTTCGACCAGACGAATCTGGCTCAGGTGATCGGCCACCCATTGGGTGGATACCAGTGCATCTGCCATTTTATTCTCCTCCTGTACTCGATTAATATTATTCGATGGTCAGCGTTTCAGCATCGAACTGGGACCGGTCAGGCCGCAGCCGCCAGACGCGCATATCGACCGCCTTGCAGTGTTCCACAGACGTGATGATGTAGACGAAGTTGGGTAGGGCATGATCCCGATCATAGATGGATGGAATGGCTGGTGAATCGGGATGGCTGTGATAATACCCGACCAGCGTCAGGCCGCGCGCGTCAGCTTCGTCTTCAAGCCGCATCCAGTCCTGGGGGGTCATGGCATAACGGTGATACTGCTCTTCTTCGGTGAACACGTTTTCGATCTGGATCGTGTCGGAAATACGGACGTCGCCGCCGTTCACGCCGCCGAGCAGAAAGCCGCCGCCTTCGTTGGGATAGGTGTTTTCCAGGTTTTCGAAGATGCGCAGCTGAAGTGCCTTGGAAAGTATCACCGCCATATCATCGTCCTTGATCGGTTGCCACGAAATAAAAAAGAGCCAGCCGGGACGGGCTAGCTCTGATGGATGATGTCTGTTTAAGACCTCAGCCGCACTACACGCCCCGGAATCTCAACGTGCCGCAAGTACAGGTACAGGCGGTCTTCATCATCTTGGGGGCGGCGGTTAAGGTGAACATAGCCGCAAGACTAGCATGGTTTGAGATGGATTGCAAGAGGCTAAAGTTTAAATCTTACCTCAGGCTCATCTGGCAGTGTCCTTGAAGCGATAACCGCTCATCGCAGGCCGGAGCACCCAGCCGCCTCGTTTCATCCAGCCTTAAAGCCTCAACTGCATGTTGTACAGATTGGCGTAGGCACCATTCAGGGCAATTAGCGCGTCGTGTGTGCCCTGCTCCTCAATGCCATTATCGGTCAGGACGATAATCCGCTGGGCATTCCTGACAGTGGACAAACGATGAGCGATGACCAGCGTGGTCCGGTTGGCAGTTAAGGTCTCCATCGCCTCCTGAACAGCCCGTTCACTTTCGTTGTCGAGGGCGCTGGTCGCTTCATCAAAAATGATAATGGGCGGATTTTTCAGGAACACGCGCGCGACACTCAGGCGCTGCTTTTGTCCGCCGGACAATTTGACGCCGCGCTGCCCAATGTCGGAATCATAGCCATCCGGTAACGCCATGATGAAATGATGGGCATTCGCCTTCTTCGCGGCTTCGATGATTTCTTCCCGACTGGCATCCGGCCTGCCGTAGCGGATATTGTCGGCGACTGTCCCGGCAAACAGATAGACATCCTGCTGGACAATGCCAATATTGCGCCTCAGACAGTTCAGGCGAATATCCTGGATATTCCTGCCATCCAGCAGGATTTCCCCCTCTGTGACCTCATAGAAACGCGGAATCAAGGTACAAAGGGTAGTTTTGCCGACACCGGATGTTCCGACCAGGGCGACATACTCGCCGGCCTGGATGTCCAGCGAGATATTTTTAAGCACGTCGTGGTAGTCCTGCTTATATTTGAAGCTCATGTCCTTAAACTCGACATGGCCCTGGACGTGCGTCAGGTCGATGGCATCTGCGGAGTCCTGAATATCCGGCTCCACCTCCATAATCTCCATGAATCGATTGAAGCCAGTCACACCTTCCTGGTACAGCCGTGCAAAATTGGCCGCTCTCTGAATCGGCTCGGTGAGGTTGCCCACATAGAGCAGGAAGGTCACGAGGTCGGCCAGAGTCAAGGCGGCATTCAGAATGCTCACGCTTCCGAATATGATTACGGCAATGGTAAAAAGCTGAGGGAAGATGTTCAGGCCAGCCGAAAAATAGGCCTCACTCCTGTAGCCTTCTCTCCGGCTGTCCACAAATCGGGCGTTCTCGTGTGCAAACTTCGCTTGTTCGATGTCCTCATTGGTAAACGACTTCACCACCCGGATACCAGACAGCGTATCCTCCACCTGGGCGTTGACGTCGCCGATGCGCTCCCGGCTCCGGCTCAGGGCTGCGTTCATCTTCTTATTGAAGTACAGCGCGTAGACCGTCATGATGGGCAAAAAGAAAAAGATAATCAGCGTCAGCGTTGCGTTGATGCTCATCAGGATAATAAACGCGCCCGCAAACTTCAGCAGTGCGATGGCGAGATCTTCAGGACCATGATGATACAATTCCGAAAGCGAGAACAGGTCATTGGTGATGCGCGACATGAGCTGGCCCGTTCTTTGCTCATCGTAATAACTGAAGGACAGCTTTTGATAATGCTCAAACAGGTCCCTCCGCATGTCGCTTTCCATCCTCGCCCCCATCACATGCCCCTGATAATCCACAAACAGGTTGCACAGGGTCTGGATGACGACTAAAACCAGCATCAGCGCGCCAATGCGGGCGATTTGCGTGAGGGCATCGGGTGCATTTTCCTGCAATACATTCTGAGTGACATATCTCGCGCCCAAGGGGAGCGCCAGTGCAGTGGCAGATACCACGAATGCACAGGCCATGTCGATAAAAAACAGCCGCCGGTAGGGTTTATAGTAAGACAGGAATTTCTTGCCGCGAGAAAGCCACCGCGCCTGAGAGTCTGCCATGATGTCCTGGACCTCTGGTTGCTACGACAATTTGATCACGAATGCAGCGGCAGGTAAGCCGTTGAATGCTCAGAGATGGCAGGAACGAGCGCGGTGATCATAACAAATGGGGTTCAGGAAATCACCAGGCAGCACAAAACCACCTCCCATCAAGAGGTCGTCAGGTACACCCGGTCCGGCAGGTGCTTAGGGGGAGAATCCTTGCGTGGAGAGTGAATCTATCCAGAGGTTTTCCGACGACGGGCGTCAGCCTGCCCCGTCACGATGTACTCAATCGACTCTGGATGATGCCTAAGCGCCGCTTACTCCAATTGTCCCTGATACGACCACCCACGAGATGATTTTCGTAGACATTTTTGTTTCTCCTTTCTGCGTGGTTACGTATGATGAGGAAAAGGATAGCGTAAAGGCGTTTCTCTGACAAGCAGGAAAGTCCATATCGGGTCATCGACGAGGAATTTGTGCGATCGCAAATCCCACGCCACCATCCGTTTAGCCTCCCTACAAATGCCCTGGCTGTCGGACCGCACGATCTTTGCTTCGGCTACATCCCAATGTTATACTCCCCCGGTGGCTCATCGGTTCCCAATTGGCATTCCCAGGAACCGGATCTCTTCAGGCGCAAGCCTCCACTTATTCTGACAGGTCAAGATCAAAACCCGGCTGCGGGTTGAGGCAGAAGTACTTTAAGGAGTCTATTCATGGCTGAACAGGTGCAACGTGGTCTGGAGGGTGTGATC
>JAIOHO010000170.1 GCA_019912905.1 Anaerolineae bacterium | reverse complement strand
GGTGTTGATCGACGTGCGCGACGATGACGAGACC
Source organism: Anaerolineae bacterium (assembly GCA_019912905.1). Taxonomy (GTDB): domain Bacteria; phylum Chloroflexota; class Anaerolineae; order Aggregatilineales; family Phototrophicaceae. The sequence goes on along the minus strand of JAIOHO010000170.1, from coordinate 6,879 downwards.
ATCCTGGCGCGCATGAATCAGGGCACCCGCCGCAAGATTCGCAAGAGTCTCAAGAGCGATCTTCATTATTATGAGGGCACGCGCGAGGATGTGGCGAAATTCACTTCCCTGATGCAGACTACCGGCGAACGCAACGACTTTGGCGTGCATGAGCCGGGCTACTATCAGAAAGCCTACGACCTGTTTGCGCCTTCGGGCGATGCGGTCCTGCTCATGGCCGATCATGAAGGCGACACGCTGGCCGGGATTATGGTCTTCGCGCTCGGCGACAGCGCCTGGTATCTGTACGGCGCGTCGTCCAATGACAAGCGCAACCTGATGGCGACCTACGGCGTCCAGTGGCAGGCGATCATCTGGGCACGGGCGCGCGGCTGCCGCACTTACGATCTGTGGGGCGTGCCCGACGAAGACGAAGCCGTGCTCGAAGCGCAGTTTCAGGAGCGCGCCGACGGGCTGTGGGGAGTGTACGGCTTCAAGCGCGGCTGGGGTGGACAGGTGGTGCGCTCGGCAGGCGCGTGGGACAAGGTCTATAACCCGCTGGTGTATAATCTGTATAAAGCGGCCCTGCGGGCAATGGGCCGGGGCGTAGAGTGAGGATGAACCCATGAGCGCACTGGAAGACAAGATCATGGAGTACGTCTGCAATATGGATGAAGAAGAGCAAGGCATCGTGTTGGAGCACGTAAACCTACTTCTCCACGAAGAATCCGACGAAGATTGGCTCCGACGTGTTGAAGCATCTAGAAAGGCTTTGGCCGCAAAGTATGGCGAGCACCACAGGAAAGTCAAGTGGCTCGACAGGATTCGAGCAGAGGGCGCGTAAGATTGGAGATCGAACACGTCCTTTCTAGCCTGGGTTTCTCAAAGCCTCGTGATGTTCAGGGGCGCGGGTCGATTGCGGATTTGTTTCGGAAAAGCCGCTGCGGAATTTACGTGTTGCATTTTGCCGATGGCGCGCATTATGTGGGGCAGGCAGTCGATGTGGTGCGCCGTTACGCCCAACACCGGCAGACTCATAAAGACATCCATCGCATCAGCTTCAAGAAAGTCGGTCGAAAAAACCTAAACGCTGAAGAGCGGGTCGTTGTTCGCGCCCTGGAAAACAGCGGATTTCGTCTCCGCAATATTCAGATTGTTAGCTTCTCCTATGGTAAAACCGATTTCGATCTGGTAATGCCGCCTTCAGAACAGCAGCGCTGGCTCGAAGATTTGAGTTTTCGAGATTTGGCCGGTGAGCGATTGATTGATGATCGCCTGCGGAAATTGTACACCAGCAAGTACCAGAAATTTCAAGACATGCCAGAAGCAGCGAATGTGATACATGTCTTGAAAGAATATGTGCAAAACAGCATCCCGGCGATAAAGAGCAGCGAAATCTCTTTCTGGATATGCTCTTGCTTGCCTTATGGCTCAATTTACTCACGCATTAATATAGGTTGGCAAACAACATTCGATGTATTCATCCTAGAAGGCAAGATATTTTATAGATGGTATTTAACCAGAGATTTGGTCGAGCAGGTTTTCGGATGGGATTTATCAGATATTAATTATGATTTGGGTTTTACAATTTCTGGATTTGAGGAATACTCAGAATTAGTCATTGAAATTCAGAAGTCAAATCTCACAAAAGGCGGTGACGACCAAGTATTCGTGATTACCGAAGGTAAGACTCATGCCCTTGCATTGATTCATGATGAGTATATGCTCACCGCCGTTCGGGTATTCAACCTCGGTCTTATGCAAAAAAGCCCTTGTCCCTGGGGGCGCTTTCACTGCATGGATTTGGCTGACCAACTGGTGTCATGAAAACTGTAGCGCGCCGCCCTCACCTCCCGGCCCCGCACGGGGGCAGTGAAACTGCCTTCAGTCGGCCTCGCCGACCCCCTCAGCGTCCCTCAGGGCGAGGGGATGAAAAGCCGTTCGAGTTGGAGCAGGGTCAAGACGCTGCTTATCGCACGATCGCCTCAAAGACGATGGTGCAGGTTGCGCGCGAGTTACGCCAACGGGAGACCGATGCCGAGGTTGTTCTGTGGGAAGCACTACGCAATCGGCGGCTGGCAAACCTGAAATTCCGGCGTCAGCATCCGATTGCGCTTACCGCGTTTGTCGCGGATTTTTTGTGCTATGAACATCGTCTCATTGTCGAATTGGATGGCGGGATTCACGAGACCAAGCGTGAGGAGGATGCTCTTCGTCAGCAAGCTATCGAGGAGGCAGGCTATCAGGTCATCCGCATCACCAACAATCAGGTGCTCAATCACCTCGAAGATGTCTTGATAACCATCGTATCGATCTGTGATTCCTCTCCCCTCGCCCTGAGGGAGAGGGGCCGGGGGTGAGGGCCAACCATGCAGCTTACTCCCTATCCCCTCACCGACGCCGCCACCTGGAACACCGCCCTGCGCGCCCTGCCGGATGCGCACGTGCTGCAAACCTGGGAATGGGGCGAGTTCAAGCGGGCCACGACCGGCTGGCAGCCGCAGCGTCTGGCCTTCCAGCAAAACGGCCAGATTGTGGCGATGGCCTCCATCGGCGTGCGCAGCATCGGCCCGCTGCGGGTGATGTACGTCCCCAAAGGCCCGGCGCTGGCCTACGAGGATCAGGCCCTGAGCGCAGCCGTGCTGGATCAGTTGGAAACGCTGGCCCGCCAGCAGCGCGCCGTCTGGTTGAAGATCGACCCCGACGTGATCGCGGCGACTGGGGTGCCCGGCGAAAGTGATGATACCCCGCACCTGATCGGGCAGGCCTTCATGCGCACGCTCCAGCAGCGCGGCTGGCGTTTCTCCGACGATCAGGTGCAGTTCCGCAACACCATCACCCTGGACCTGACGCAATCGGAGGATGACCTGCTGGCGCAGATGAGCGGCAATACCCGCCGCAAAGTGCGCACCGCCCAGAAAAAAGGCGTCACGGTCCGCGACGGCACGCTGGACGATCTGGATACGCTCTACGACCTGTACCGCGTCACCGGCCAGCGTGATGATTTTCTGATCCGCCCACTGGAATATTATCGGCAGGCATGGCAGGCGTTCATGCAGGCCGGGTTAGCCCACGCGTTGATCGCCGAGTTCGAGGGCCAGCCCATCGCCCATGTGATTTTGTTCCACTTTGGACGCAAATGCTGGTACTTCTACGGCGCATCCGCCAACGACGAGCGCCAGCGGATGCCCAATTATGCCCTGCAATGGGAGGCGCTGCGCTGGGCGAAGGCGCACGGCTATGCCACCTATGACCTGTGGGGCGCACCGGATGTCTTCGACGAAGGTGACTCGCTGTGGGGCGTCTACGAGTTCAAGCGCGGCTTTCGTGGGACCGTCACGCGCCACATCGGGGCCTGGGATTACGCGCCTTCGGCTGCCCTGTACCGGGCCTATACCCGAGCCTGGCCGCGCGTGCTGGCCTGGATGAAACGCCGGGCGTAGTATAATCAAAGTGGAGGCTGCCATGAGCGATATGATTACGATTCAAGGTCAAGTAACCGAAGACGGTCAGTTAATTGTTCAACTGCCGCCAGATGCCCCACGCGGTACAGTTCAGGTCACCGTGAAACGAATCAGACAATATACGCCAGAAGAAGAAGCCGCAGCCGATGCAGAATTCATGGCGATGATGAATGACCCTGCGACATTCACCGGAACGGGATTAACCGTAGCAGAAATTATGGATTCACCGCTCTATGGAATTTGGGCGAACCGCGAAGACGTCCCGGATAGTGCGGAATATGTCGCCGAAATGCGCCGTCGCAGCCGAGAACGGCGGATGCATCGTGAAGACTGATGCGATTGTCGATACAAGTGTGTTTGTCGATTATCTCCGGCAAGTTCCGCAGGCGCAGGCGTGGTTTCTGGCAAGCACTCATTTGAGTCTTTCAATCACCCCCGTCGTATGGATGGAAATTGTCCAGGGCGCACGGAGCAGTGTGGAACGCGCCCAATCCATTCGTTTTCTGCGCCAATTCGCGATTGAGCATCCCACACCCGATGATAATCACTGGGCGATGCGTCAGCTCGCACAGTTTCATCTAAGTCACGGTGTCGAAATGGCAGATGTGATGATTGCTTCAGTCGCGGCGAGATTGAGTGTGCCTCTCTATACGCTGAACATCAAACACTACCAACCGCTGCCTGCTTTGGTAGTGCAGCGTCCTTACTGATGCTCGACCAGTTCACCCTCGCGCTGGAGGTGGTCATTCGCCACGTCCGGCAGGACGACGTGCGCAGGCTGGAATGGTTCGGCCTGCTGACTCCCTTTCGAGACGTCATCCAACGCGCCTATGCGCGCGCAGAACAGGGCGAAATCGCCTTTCTGGTGGCCGATCTGAACGGATTCCCGGTCGGCCAGGTGTGGGTCGATTTCGTCCGGCAGGCCGAGGCGGGAGTCGGGGTAATATGGGCGTTGCGGGTGCTGGAGCCGCTGCAAAATCTGGGCATCGGTTCGCACCTGATTCGGGCTGCGGAATCCGCGATAACCGCGCGCAGACTCCGCACGGCGGAAATCGCCGTATCAGTGGAGAACCTCGCTGCCAGACGCTTGTACGAGCGGTTGGGCTACCGGGTCATCCGCGCACAGGATGAGCGCTGGTCCTATGCGACGCTGGACGGCGTGCTGCATCCCGTCGAAGAACGAGAGTGGATATTGCGTAAAACCCTGGAGGCCCCATGATTCTCTACGATCACCTCACCATCGAGACCAACGGCATCCACCTGCATGTCGTCCAGGCCGGGCCGGAGGATGGCCCGCTGGTGATTCTGCTGCATGGTTTCCCGGAATTCTGGTATGGTTGGAAAGCGCAGATCGACGCGCTGGCTGAACAGGGTTTCCGGGTATGGGCACCCGACCAGCGTGGCTACAACCTGAGCGACAAGCCGCAGGGCATCGCCGCCTATGTGCTCGACACCCTGGCCGCCGATGTCATCGGGTTAATAGATGCGGCGGGAGCCGAGCAGGTCTTTCTGGGCGGGCATGACTGGGGTGCCGCCGTAGCCTGGTGGGTGGCCCTGACTAATCCGCAGCGGCTGAAAAAGCTGGTAATCGCCAACGTCCCGCATCCAGTCGTCTTCCGCCAGCACCTGCAATCGAACGTCGCCCAGATGCGCAAGAGCTGGTACATGTTCCTGTTCCAACTGCCGGGGCTGCCCGAAGCCATCCTGCGGCGCGATCATTACCAGGGCGGAATCGAAGCCCTGCGCGCCAGCGCAAAGCCGGACACCTTCACCGACGAAGACTTCCGCTATTACCGCGCGGCCTGGTCACAGCCTGGTGCGCTCACCGGCATGCTCAACTGGTACCGTGCCCTCTTTCGCACGCCCGCCACCCCACCGGCGGATAGCCGCGTCCACGTCCCCACCCTGATGCTGTGGGGCGCGCAGGACACTGCCCTGAGCGTCGAAATGGCGCAGCCCAGCATCGATCTGTGCGACGACGGTCGGCTGGTCCTGTTCGAAGACGCCACACATTGGGTCCTGCATGATCAGGCGGCTCAGGTCTGCGCGCAGATGGCCGAGTTCTTTTTGAGCGATGAAAGCCTCTCATCTTAGGGAAAGGAATGGTAGTGTGGTACAGAGTATCTATGAATTTCTACCACGCGATGACGATCTGCAAGCATCTGGACTAATATTTGATATTGTCACCATGCCCAATACGGAACCAACCTCTGGAGTAGACAAAGCGCTTTACAAGTCTACAAAAAAATACGTCAAGCGTTTCTATCGAGAGCATATATCAGAAATGCCTTGTGTTCTTTGCGGTGACAAGGTAAGTACTTTTCATCATATAATTTCCCAACAAGATACTCGCCACATGATACTCCGAAATTACAAGATGGGAACAGATGAAGATCACATTACAAGAATTCCTATGATCGGTATTAGTCTTTGCAGACCACACCATGATGCTTATGAAGAGGTCAATGAGATGTTGTTAAGGAGGCTAAGAACCTATCCACAGGACATTTTTGAGTCGAATCTTGATACTTTTGACCTACCGCATTATGCCGCAGATGCAGACAGTGAAAGCGAAAAACGCTGGGTGATGAGTATCGAAGATGTGAGCAATTACGTAGCTCGTTTAATGACAACAGGTCAGCATTTCCTCAATCCCAACTATAGACTCTCCATGACCGGTATTGACATTGAGGCAAGTTATATTCTTGCATTTCAGACGATTATTAAGATTTCTCTCCTTTGCAGAGTGCATCCAATGCTGGATTGGCTTGCTAATCCAGAGTATTTTGTTGTTACATTCATGCCAATTCCATCAAAGTGGTTACCCCTGAATCGCTAATTGTTCAACATCTACCTTTGGGCTAATTATACAGCCTCCCGACGCTGACGACGTAAGCGCCGCTGCTTTCCCCCTCGCGGCCCAGCAAACGCACCTGCCAGGTGCCGCTGCGGTGAATCGTGCAAATGATCGCCGCGCCGTTGTCGCCCTGAAGAATACGGTCACGGGGACACAGGCGGTCGGCATCCTTGCCTTCGGGGTCCAGAATGGCGATGTTACGATTCACACGCTGCGCCGTGGGCGAAAAGAACTGGATGCCGATGGCGACTTCTTCACCGGCCCTGGCCGTGAACGTGTACTCATGCACGATGCCCGGTTCGAGAATTTCCGCCAGCGGTTCCTGCTGCGTCACGATCTTGGACAGCGACGGCGGAATCTTCATCACGGCGTCCGGCACCTGATCGAGCGGCACGCCGTCGATTTCGGCCACAGGCGCGGCCCCTCCCAGCAGGCTGCGCAGCCGCCCCGGTATGGGCGAACCCAGCACCAGCAGCACAAAATAGCTGGCCGACAGGCTGAGTAACATGCTGCCGACGATACCAACATAAAACCAGGTGCCGCGTTTGCGGCGGCGGCGGGTTTTCTTGAGGGGGATGT
>JAIOHO010000169.1 GCA_019912905.1 Anaerolineae bacterium | reverse complement strand
CCGTAGGCTCCGTTCTGAACCCCACCCCCCCGCAAGAATCGCGCAGCACGGATGCGGAGGCGTTCCAGCAGGGGGCTTTTGACCAGGCCCAGACATCTGGGGAAAGTGCCCCGGCAGCAAACGCTGTGGCCCCGCTGCCTGCCCAGGAAGAAACCGAAGATGATGGCGCGGTGCTGCTGTACCGCAGTCCACAGGAACAGACGGCCCAGGCATCTGAGATAGATAGCGATCAAATTACTGTGGACGAAGCCCAGGCGCAGATGGCAGAGTCGCCTGCATCGCTGCTGCCGGATACCGCAGGCGGCAGCCCAGGAAGTGGATTCGGCGGCGCATCTGCGTCCGAAATTTCCAAAGCGACCCCCACATCCTTAGCGATGCCGCCCACATCCCAGCCCAGTCTGGCCCTGCGCGCCGAAAACACGCTGGAAAAGCAGGGCACGCCCGTGGCCGATGGACTGCTGCAAGAGGTCGGGTCGGATCCATTTCGTGACCATCAGGCGGTGACTACGGGTCCAGGTCTCGATCCGATCGGGCTGGCGCTGCTGGCCGCCGGGGTTTTGTTATTAGGCACTGCGATAGCGACCACGCTCTTCCGCCGTCGGAGGCTGCAAGCATGACCCGAATTGCCCATTACTGTCCGGTCTGCGGCACACCACTGGAAATGCAGGAACACACCGGTGCGCTCCGCCCGATCTGCCCGCAGTGCGATTACATCGTCTACTTCGATCCCAAAGTGGCGGTTGCCGTGTGCATCCTGCAGGATGACCGGATTCTGCTCATCCGGCGCGGACGCGACCCGTTGCGCGGCCTGTGGGCGATGCCTGCCGGATTCATGGACTACGACGAAGATCCTCAGGCGGCGGCGCGGCGCGAGGCCCTCGAAGAGACTGGCCTGGAGGTGCATATCGAACGCCTGCTGGATGTGTTTCACACACCGAATGACGGTGGCATGGCGAACATCGTGATTGTGTACGCCGCGCATATCACCAGCGGGACTCTGGAGGCGGCGGATGATGCCGACGACGTCGCCTGGTTCAGCAAAACAGACGCGCCGGAAGTTGCCTTCCTGCCTTCACAGACGATCATTCAACGCTGGCTGAACGGCGAATTGTAGGCCGCCACCGCAAGAACATACAAGACAGGCTCCCTCCACTCTGGTATCCTATCCCCTATGGCTGAATCACTCCGCGAACAGGCAAGATACTGGCGTGCGCCGGAGTTCGGCAACCTCGAACTGCTGCATGCCACGTTTATCACGCATACCTATGACCGTCACTTCCACGAGGAATATGTGGTTGGGATGGTCGTGCGCAGCGCCTACGAATTTTATTATCGGCGCGCCAATCACCGCGCCTGTGTGGGCCACATCATCCTGATTAACCCGGGTGAGATTCATACCGGCCAGCCGATTTTCGAGCACGGCTATACCTACCGCACGCTGTATCCGAGCGCAGCGCTGCTTCACCAGATCGCAGCGGAGTTCGGCGGCGGTGCGCACGGTATCATCGACTTCCCCGACCCTCTGGTAGCGGATGCCGAATTGTTTCAGATGCTGGTGCACATGCACACACTGCTGGAAAGCCCTGCCTCGCAGTTGGCCCGCGATGTCGCTCTGCGCACGGCCCTGGCTGCCCTGCTGATCCGCCATGCCAGCTATCGCCCGACGCCGCTGAAGTCCCTGGAGCACGAACGCAGCGCCGTCCGGCAGGTCCGTCAATATCTCGAAACGCACTACATGGACAACCCCTCGCTGGATCAACTGGCGCAGATTGCCGGATTAAGCCCCTATCATCTGGTGCGCGTGTTTCGCCAGCAGACCGGACTCCCCCCCCATCATTATCTGACTCAAGTCCGCGTCGAGCGCGCCAAGCAGCGCTTGCAGGCCGGTCACCCGATTGCAGAGGTGGCCGCCGCCACCGGCTTCAGCGATCAGAGCCACCTGACACGCCGTTTCAAACGGATCGTCGGGGTGACGCCCGGCCAGTTTCTCGCAGGGATGGGATAAGGACCACACATGCCTGCCACGCGCCGCAGCGAGTTTCTGATCGGAATGAAAGATACCTTTCCGCTGATTCTGGGGGCCATCCCATTCGGCATCATTTTCGGCGCACTGGCGATTAATGCCGGGCTGTCCCCCGCTGCCACGATGGGCATGTCGCTGTTCGTATTTGCCGGTTCCGCCCAATTCATCGGTGCGGGATTGGTCGGCCAGGGCGCAAGCCTCGGGGTGATCGTCCTGACGACCTTCGTCGTCAACCTACGGCACGTGCTGTACAGCGCGTCACTCGGCCCGTACATGAAACGGCTCTCCCAGGTCTGGCTGCTGCCGCTGGCGTTCTGGCTGACCGATGAAACCTATGCGGTCGTCATCCGCCATTATCAGCGGGAGGACGACTCGCCCTACAAGCACTGGTACTATTTCGGCTCATCGATCTCGATGTACGTCAACTGGAACCTGTGCACGCTGATCGGCATCCTGGCCGGGCAGCGGTTGGAAGGGCTGGCGACTCTGGGGCTGGATTTTGCGATGGTGGTCACGTTTATCGGCATCCTCGTGCCGCTCCTCGTTTCCCGTCCCATGCTGCTGTCAGCCCTGGTCGCCGGGGTCGTCGGCGTGCTGGCGAATGGGCTGCCCAACAAACTGGGCCTGATGCTGGCGGCAGTCTGCGGCATCGCCGCAGGGATGCTGGCCGAAGCGCTGACCCGGCAGCCGCCCTCGGAAGCCATACCCCTGAAACAGGCCGCCAAACAGGAGATGCCATGAACGAGGCGCTGCTGGTCCTGGGAATGGCGCTGGTCACGTTCCTGATTCGCTACCCCATGCTGGCGATTGTCGGGCGGTTACAGTTGCCCGACTGGTTGATTCGGGCGCTGCGCTACGTACCCGTCGCCGTACTGACGGCCATTATCATGCCCATCATGCTGCTGCCGAACGGCGAACTGGACCTGCGCCCGTCGAATGCCTTTCTGGTCGGCGGCATCGCCGCAGGGATCATCGCCTGGCGGACGAAAAATCTGCTGCTGACCATCGTCCTGGGGATGGCGATCTTTCTGCTGTGGCGCGCGCTGATCGGCGGTTAAGCCAAGCGCGCAATTGAAAACGGCTGAAGGTTAATTGCCGCAACCAATCAGGATCGCGCGATTCAGCATGGCTTCCTTTACAGGCCGCTCATCTTCCGGGCGATGCCGATCTGGTTGACGCCGAGCGCCAGCGGCGTGAAGGTCGTGCGCGTGAACACCTGGGCCAGCGCGGGCAGGCCAAACAACCCGAACTGAACTACTTTGGGAATCACCGGCAGGTAGGGCACGTCCCACAGGCCATCGCCGAAGTGCCGCAGCATCAGAAAGCCGCTGTCCTCACACCACGCGCGCCACGTCTCCGGCGGATGCACGTGGATGTGCGTCTGATCCTTCCCGATGGCATCGGTGGCGCGGTCCTTGAACCGGCGCAGGCTGTAATCCGGGTGCGGGGTGGCGAACAGCCACAGACCCCCGGGTTTAAGGATGCGATTCACCTGCTGGATCGTGTGCTGCGGGTCCGGCAGATGCTCGATCAGATGCAGCGCGACGACGGCGCTGAATTCGCCATCCCCAAACTGGCTCAGGTCGTCGGCGCTCAGCACATACGCTTCGGCCTTCGGCGCGTTCCGTTTCGTCTGCTCGATGCTGTAGTCCATCAGGTCGATGCCGATGCACTGGAAATCATCTTGCAGCAGACCCAGCAGATGCCCCAGCCCGCAGCCCATCTCCAGCAGTCGGCCTCCGCCGGATGGCGCATAGCGCCGGACCAGCGCCGCGTAATAACGCCGGGCGAACCAGTACATGCTGAATTTGCCCAGCCCCCGATCGGCATAATTCCACTTTTCGAAATACTCCTGCGTGTAATGTTCGACCGGGACTTCGGGTTTATCTGATTCCATCGGCGGCTCCCAATCCGACCCATTCATTGGCGAACGATCTTATCACAGGGCATCAAATTCTGAAGGCATGGAATCCGGGCTGATGGGGATAAAAATAATGCGCCGTCCGTGGGGGCGGCGCATTACGCGAGGTAGTGAACACATCACATTGTCCACTTTCGCTACAGTAACATGGTTCTTTAGAACTTTGCGTAAAGGTTCTCACGTCTCACAGGGCACCACCTGATCCGGCGACATGGCAAGATCATACAGCGCAAAGGCCGCGTCTGGCAGATGCAGCACCCCGTAGGTATGCGACGAGGATCGCGTGTTCTTGAACTGGTACAGCGACCCCGGGTTGATCAGGCAGCCTCGGTCGACCTGGACATACATCGGCATGTGGGTATGGCCGGTAATCAGCACATCGGCGCTCAGCGAGTCCAGCATCATGCTCAGGAGTGTGTTCGACAGATGGTCGCGGTACAAACCCCAGATATTGTTACCCGGCTTCCCGTGACACATATACACACTTTGACCATCAAAATCACCCTGCCAATCCAGCGGCAGCGATTTCAAAAAAGCGGTGTTGTCATCCGAGAGGTTGTAAAACCACTCGTCATGATTACCGCGCACGGTGACGATGTCCCGTTCACGGATGCAGGTGACCACTTCATCGGGCTGTGGGCCACGCCCCACCAGATCCCCGGCGCATACGATGCGATCCACGTGATGAAAGTTATCCAGACGATCAAGAGCCGTTTCTAACGCCGCATAGTCTCCATGAATATCGGATATGATCCCTAGTTTCATCCCAGAACCTTAACCCAGACAGAATGCATTTATTATACCAGAAGTCCCAATTTTGTATGGATGTCCGCCGGTCAACCTGGCTGCTTTCAGGCAGAGCCTGCCTGATTTTTGGGACATGCCCGATGCGCGTCCGCTGGCAGCCCACGCCACCCGGCAGCAGGGAATCTTCCAGTTTTTGCCAGACATCCCGCCCACCTAAGCCGCAGCTGTGGAAGCCTGCCGCGCATACCCGCCAAATTTCTCATGCGTTTCTGAGCAGGATATGCTATCATCCACTGCAAACGCAATGAAGCAAAAAACAATCCAGATGACACATTTCCTGCTGATCCGTCACGCCGTCAACGATTTCGTCAAAACCCACAAACTCGCCGGGTGGACTCCAGGGGTACACCTCAGCGACGAAGGTCAGGCCCAGGCCGAAGCGCTGGGCCGCCGCCTGGCCGATGCGCCTATCCAGCAGCTTTATGCCAGCCCGCTGGAACGCACGCTGGAAACCGCCGAGCACATCCAGAGGCATCACCCGCACCTGCAAATCAAACACCATGCTCCGGTCGGCGAGGTTCGTTATGGAG
>JAIOHO010000168.1 GCA_019912905.1 Anaerolineae bacterium | reverse complement strand
GAGCAGCGGCCCACCGGCAACAACATCCAGTTCGACGTCGAACCGCCGAGCCAGTTATTCATCATCGATCTCGATGTGGCTGGTGGAGCCAACCCATCGAACGCGACCAGCCGCCTGACGAATGATGGCGCACGTTATCTGTATCCGGCCTTCTCACCGGACTGCACGCGCATCGCCGTGGTGCGCGACGATTTCAACAGCGCGCAGGCCGGGACCGACGTGGTGGTCATCGAAGTCAACAATCCATCGAACGTGACCCTGATTACGACCGATCTGTCCACTTTCACCGAATCCTCGCCGCGCTGGTCGTGGGATGGGTCGCGCGTCGTGTTTTCGGCAGCCCAGCGCAACGAGCCAAACAACGGCAATATCGTCATCGCCAGCGCCAACGGATCCGGCACCCCGCTGGTGCCCATCCGCGACGCCTCGGACGACATCTACCCGGTCTTCAGCCCGGACAGTGCGTATCTGGCCTTTTCGAGCAACCGGACTGGAGCCTATAATATCTTTATCTACCGCCTGGCTGACGGACAGATCTTCCAGTTGACCAATTCCACAAGTAACGTGTTCGTGGGTGGGTGGTGGCAGTAAGTCGGTTAGATGATGCGGTGAATAGTCATGGATGCCAGCGCTAGTTTTGAGCGACTGATGCAGGAAGGCCGAATCGCGCTCGACAAAGGAGACCGCGATATGGCCCATTACCTGTGGCGGCGGGCGGCTGTGCTGAACCCCTACAGCGAACAGGTCTGGCTGGCCCTGCTGGACGTACTCGAGTCGCGGGAAGATCAGCAGGTGTGCCTGCACAATATCGTCGAGATTAACCCGCTCAACGCCCAGGCCCGGCGCTTGCTGCGGGCTTACGAAGCCAAAGACAGCCGCCGGTTCCGGCTACAGCGGCGGCGCAAGCACGAATTGCAGGTCCTGAAAAAACGGCAGCGGTCGCTGATGATGCGGTCCGTCCTACTGGGCGTACTCCTGGGGGTGTCTGGCCTGTTCTTCGCTGTCGTACTGAGCATACTGATCTACGGCACCTGAGTCCTGGCCGACGGCCATCTGCAATTCGCCGGATAGGTGGTTGAGGTTGGCCGAGACGGTTTCGACCATGCGCGTGCTGGCGAGATTCTGCTGGTTGATGCGCTCGATGCGCTCCATGGTAATGGCGATTTCTTCCAGGTCTTCCATCTGCTGGCGAATGACTTCGTAAATGGCCTTCACCGATTTGTAGGACTCGTTGACGCTGTCCGACAGGCGCTTCATGCTGTCGTTGGCCTCGCGGGTCATGGCGACACCGCTGTCTGCGCCTTCCATCCCGGACTGGGTAGCTTCGGAAGTCTGTTTCATGGCGTGCTGGATTTCGCCCAGGATGGCGCGGACCTGCTGCGCCGCTGCGGTAGACTGCTGCGACAGGGTGCGCACTTCATCGGCCACGACCGCAAATCCGCGCCCATGCACGCCGGCGCGGGCGGCCTCGATGGAGGCATTCAGCGCCAGCAGGTTGGATTGAGTCGCAATCTCGCTCACGGACATAATGATCTCGTCGATACGCTGCGTGAGCTGGCCCAGCCGAACGATCGTCTCGGCGATGTGCGCCACGTGGACACGAATCGCCTCGATGCCGGTGATAGCCTGTTCGATGGATGATTGGCCTTTGGAAGAATACTCGGCGGTCTGGCCTGCCGTCAGCGTCACCAGACGCGCCTGCTCACGAATCTCTTCGAACAATTTGAGGAAGGTATCCAGCCGTTCATTGGTCAGGCTGATGGCGGTTCCCTGCTCCGATGCGCCGGTCGCCAACTGGTTTACCACCTGATTGATGGCATCGGTGGCCCGCGCCAGACCGTCTGCCGTGACGCGAATCTGGAGGGCAAGCTGCGTAAGGTCGTCGCCGGGTTGATCGGCAGCCACAGCAGTCACAGACTCCGTTTTCCGGGGAGCCGGACGCAGCAGGATCATGACAGCCTGGCCGCTGACCAGCAGCCCCAGGCCCAGGATGATGTGTTCGCCGCTCAATTCGGGGTAGAGGTTCCACCAGCGAATCGGGAAAGCGATCAGCGCGGCAGCCAGATGCCCGACGGCCAGCAGCAGCGCCCGTTCGGTCGAGGTCGGCGCAGCCAGCATCACCAGCACGATCGCCAGCACGATCAGCGCCATCCACCAGACGGCGTAAATGGTGAAAAACAGCAAACCAAAGCCGGTAATCACCGACAGGATGATTTGCAGCGTGGCGTCGGCCTGCGGGCTGGGCCGCTTCGTCCCGACCAGCAGCCCCACCAGCCCGGCGGCGAGATAGGCCCCAGCCAGCAGCAGTTTAAGCGGAGCCGGTGCGACCAGTGCCGCCAGCAGGAAAATCGACCCGGCCCCCAGACTCACGATCCCGGCCTGAGAACAGTAGGGGTAGCGAGCCAGTGACAGCTTTTCGTTCATGATTCAATCCGCAGGTGATCCGTCTCTTTAGCATACTGCCGGGTCAGGAGCCGGACAAGTAGATGTTCTTAAGGCTTCATCAATAGGTGATCAGGTCGGGCGTGAGATGATGCGTCCGGTTGAGATAGCGCAGCACGATAAACCCGTCCTGGCGAATGTCGAGGCGCGTGATGCCGGTGTTGTAGTGGTGGTAGTAGGTGGTCGGCGTGGGAAGCTGATTGAACAGCGCCTTGAGGAGCAGATTGACGAACATCCCGTGTGAAATCAGGGCGATGCGTTCGTGACCGTTTTTCGCGCGTTCGACCAGGCTGTCGGCTATAGCGATGGCCCGCCCGGTGGCCCCGGCGACGGTCTCGAAACCCCGGTTCCACCAGCCTTCCTCGGTGACGGCATCGGGCAGCACATAATCCGGGTAATCCGCCTGAATCTGCCCTCGCATCAGGCCAGGATAGCCAACCGGCTCGCCGCCGTCTCCGTCAAGGTAAAGGCCGCCCTGTTCGTGAATGTCCACCCACACTTCCGGTTTTAAACCGAGGGCAGCGCCCACCGGACGAGCCGTCAGCAGGGCGCGCTGCATGGCGCTGCAATACACATGGTCCAGGTGATAACCCTCGCGCTGTTCGTACTGCGACTCGGGGCAGCTGCCGTTGGCAAGATGGGCGGCCAGCACGTCAGCCTGTCGCACGCCGATGTCCGTCAGGCCGGGGTCAAAGGTGCGTCCGACCGGTGTACCGAGGGCGTTGTTCGTCGATTGTCCGTGGCGAATGATATAAAGTTCCATGAGTGCTCCTCTCCAGCCGTCGGCATTGTAGCAGCAGAAGTGACGCTGCTGCCAGTGATCCGCGCCGCATTTTCCCCTTC
>JAIOHO010000167.1 GCA_019912905.1 Anaerolineae bacterium | reverse complement strand
CTCCAGGACCTGACCACTAACTACGAGCGTAAGGTCGTCCCCTTCAGAAAAGGCTACCAGTTCTAAGCAAACGCACCAGCCTATACAGGTCAGGACCAAGCCGTTACAATCGTTCTTCATGACTGCTCAACAGATCGCATCGCTCCTGACCTATATCATCCTCGGCCTGTTTGGGGTCTCATCCGTGCTGTTTTTTATCTCGCTGGGGCAGCTGCGGCGCGGACGCCGGGGACCCTATTGGCGCATGCGGCGGCAGGCCAGTCAGCGCGGGGGAGTCCTGTTTCTGGCCTCTGTTGGCCTGTTTGCCGTAGCGCTCGCGCTTGCCTTTTACAGCGGCCTAGCAGCCCTCGCGGTCCGCGGCGTCGATGACTTTTTCCGCGCCGGACGCAGTGGGCTGGTTGGGGTGATCGTCCCCACCGAAACCGCAACCCTGAACGTGACATTGACATCCACCCCGACCGAGACGGCCACGCTGACGCCGACCACCGTGCCGACCGTGACGATCGAACCCACCGAAACCGCCGCGCCCACCCGGACCAACACGCCGGAAGACACCGCCTCGCCGACTCCCTCTGCGACGCCCACCCTGACGGCCACGCCCAGCGCCACCGTGACCGCCACGTCCACGGTAGACAGTGTGCTGAACCTCACGCCGCCGTCCACGGGTGTTTCCGCACGCCCAGGAGCCAGCATCCGCATCACCGCAGCGGACAGTCTGGTCGCCTGGGACAATGGCCCGGTGCAGCCGCGCACCAGTTTTGAGGCCGGGATCGAACGAGTCTATCTGTTTTTTGACTACGAGAAGATGGATGATGGTGTCGCCTGGTCGCGTGTGCTCTATCGCGACGGGCAGGCTGTACAGGGTCAGGCCTATCTCTGGAGCCAGGGGGAGTCCGGCAGGAGCTTCTTCTTCTTCGGAAACATCGATGGCTACCCGCCCGGCGATTACTAAGTTCGCATTTCCCTGGATGGCCGTGAGGTGAGCCGTTATGAATTTACGATCGGCGCATAATCGCCCAAACCTAAATAACACGTGAGAGAAACGTTTTTCCAATTTGCGTGCCTGGAAACTGCCACTATAATTTCCGTTAATATAAACTGTTAGATAAGCCACCTGTAATGACCAATCTTGCCCTGATAGTCGAAGACGAAGCTGCCCTGCGAATCATCTACGAAGCCGTGCTGAGCAACCTGGGTTTTGAAGTGTTGCAGGCTGCCGACGGTGAAGAAGCGATCAGTCTGCTGGAGCACTTTGCGCCCAGCATTGTCTTTCTGGATATTCTGCTGCCTAAAGTGGATGGCAGTCAGGTGCTGGACTACATCCAATCGACCCCGCACCTGCACCACACGGCGACCGTCGTGGTCACGGCCCACAGCCGGTTTGAGCACATCATCCGGCTGGAGAGTCACGACCGGTTTTTGCTCAAGCCCGTGCGCCCACTGGATATTCAGGCAGCGGCGCGTCAGGTGCTTGCCCCCTACTGACTTTGTGAACCGACCTGAATCCAGGTAAAATGCATCTATTCTGGACGGGTTGGTGAAACCTTCATGCTATTTGATTTTGAATCCCTGGTTGGTCATCTGTATATTGTCAGCGGTCGCTCGATCAACGCGAATCCGCCCGGCATGCTGGTTGAGGTCGCCCCGCGCAAAGCGGCTCGTGGCCGCGAGATGGACACGTTCTTCGGCCTGGTACTGCCTTCCGGCCCGAACCCGGCCCCGGTCAGCTTCTACGAGCGGATGGCTCAGTTGGGGGCCGAGCAGTATTTCGCCAGCAGCGGCAGCGTCACGTCCGGCGTGCGCACTCTGTTCAACGCGCTCAATACCAACCTGTTCGAGCACAACGAATCGGCGGCGAACCGTCCTTACGAAGCCCTGATGATCTGCGCCATTCTGCATGGCAGCGATGTGTTTCTGGCCCGGGTCGGTGGTGGGGTCGCCATGCTGCAAACCCACGGCACCACCCAGGTTTTCCCGTCCAGCTTCGACAACGACGAAGCACTCTATGGCCCGCCGCTGGGGGTCCAGCCGGTGCCGGACATTAAAATGACGCATTACCGCCTCGACAACGGCGCGCGCCTGATCCTGGCGGATAACAGCCTGGCGGATTTTGAGATGGCCGCCATGGAAACGTCCCTCGCCCGCGCCAACCTGGGCGAAGTGCTGCTTGGCTTCAAAGCCATGACCACCGGCAGTCTGACGCTGCTGTCGGTCGAGTTCGTCCCACCGGAAACGGTTGATCAGGTCGCCGTGCGTTCCGGGCATTCCACCCGGCCTGAAGCCGCTGCCCAGGCCACCCCCACGCCCGCACCTGCCGTTGCTGTGGCGTCGGCCTCCTCGAACCGCAGCGGGCAGACGGTCAGCAAAACCAGCTACCGCGTCCACCGGGGAGCCAGCGCCGTCGCGCTCAAGTTGGCCGACGGTATCGACACCCTGGGGACGGTGGTCGAGCGCATCGGCGAAGAAACCGCCCGCCAGCCGGGACGCATCACGACCTTTTTGAGCAGCAGCGGCTCCGTCTTGATTCCGGTCGCACTCGTCATCCTGGTCGTCGCCATGTGGCTGAGCGGCACCGGAGCCAGCGAATTTGAATTGTGTGTGGGCGAGGCAGACGGCGCGGCGAACCTGGCGCGAGGCATCGCCTCGAACGATGTCACCGGGACGCTGGCCGCCTGGAACGCGGTGCTGCTCACCACCGAGCGCTGCAACGAGATTCGCGCGGGCGATCAACAACTGGCCGCGCTCACCCGCGAAGGCCAGACGATCATCGACCAGCTCAACGAAATCGAACGGCGCGACGCCGTGCCCATCGAAGCCTTCCCGAATGCGACTCTGACCACAGCGGTCATTCGCGGCGAAGACCTGTACGTCCTCGACGATGGCAACGATCAGGTCTACCGCATCACCCTGTCCGAAGATGGGATGAGTATGCTGCCCAACACCCGCCAGCCCATCGCGACCATGCGGCGCGGCGCGAGTGTCGGCGCCTACACGCTGGATGATATTCTCGACATCACCTGGTCGGAGGACGGCAGCGGCCTCAGCCAGGGCAACGTCCTGCTGGCACTCGACCGGAACGGCGTGCTGGTCGAGTATTCGCCAACCTTCCTGGCGCGCGGCGTCCAGAAGCTGCTCGGCACAGAGCAGTGGAAAAATCCGATCAAAATGGCGGCGTGGCGCGGGCGGCTGTACATCCTCGATCCCGGCGCGGATCAGATCTGGCGCTATGACCCCTCCGGCGGCACCTTCCCCGGCGCGCCGCTGGAATATTTCCTGGGCACGCGGCGGCCCACCCTTGCCAACGCCATCGATTTTGGCATCGATGACACCGGGCGGGTGTATATCCTGTTCGCCGATGGAGTCATCGCCATGTTCCGCAGCGGCGAGGAACTGCGCTTCGGCTTCGCGGGTTTTCCGCCGAACCAGGCCATCGAAAGCTCGTATGCCATGTTCCTCAATACCAACCCGGTTGCGCCCGGCATCTACGTCAGCGACCGCGTCAGCCGCACCGTCTACGAAACCTCGATGGCCGGGACGTTCATCAGCAGCTACCGCACCTACGACGAAACGCAGTTTAACCTGCTGTCGGATGTCGCCGTCGATGAAACCAAGCGCGTCATTTATGCCCTGTCCGGCAACTCGATTCTGGCGTTCTCGAAGTAGCGCCCACACGCCGTAGGGCACTCGTAGCCTACCAAACCCCCGGTTTTTGTTTATAATGCGCGGCGAAGGTTAGCAGGTAGCTTTAAGCTTTTAGCCCTCAACCCCCGCCCCCTTCTCCCTCATGGAGAAGGGGAGAAAGACGATCTCCAGCCTTTTAAGCCCCTCGCCCTGAGGGAGAGGGGTTTGGGGTGAGGGCCAGAGTAGGCCGCTAACAGCTAACCGGTACAGGCTTAGTGATCAGGTGCATCATGCGTATTCCAGGCTGGTTATTTATTGTGGGTGTCATCGCCGCCATTGGCGCAACCGGATTATGCTCGGTGATCTCATTTTCCGGCGCCCGGCAGGTGGCGCTGGATGCCGGGAAGAATGGCATTCAGGTCGCGTCCTTTGCCGACTTCTTCCGCAGCCAGCCCACTCCCATACCGACGCCTATTCCTGTCATGGCGACGCCGCTGCCGACCGAGGACTCGTCAGCTAGCGCGCTCACCGTGGCCGCGACGCCCGAGCCAGCCGGTCCGACCCCGACGCTCAATCCGCTGGCCGATTATCAGTGGAACGACCCCCGGCAGGTGCGCATTCTGCTGCTGGGCATCGACCAGCGCACCGGCGTTAAGGACGATGAGAAATATTTCCGCACCGATACCATGATGGTCGTCAACATCGACCCGGTGCGCGAAACTATCGGTGTGCTGTCCGTCCCGCGTGACCTGTGGGTCGATATTCCCGACGGCGGCCCCCCGGCGCGCATCAACACGGCCAATGCGCGCGGCGACAGCAGCGGCTATCCTGGCGGCGGCCCGGCCCTGGCGATCCAGACGATTCAGAACAACCTCGGCCTGCGCGTCGATCATTTCCTGCGCATCAACTTCGACGTGTTTACCACCGCGGCGGACCTGCTGGCCCCCGGCGGCGTCGAAATCTGCGTCCGCGAAGTCATCGAC
>JAIOHO010000166.1 GCA_019912905.1 Anaerolineae bacterium | reverse complement strand
GCGTTGGTGGGATCGGGGTGGGCGTGTCGGTCGGCGGCACGCGTGTCGCAGTTGGAGTACGAGACGGTGTTACCGTCCACGTGCGCGAAGACGTCGGCGTCTCAGTCGGAACACGTGTCCGCGTCGGCGGAATCGGAGTGGGCGTGTTGGTCGGCGGTACCGGTGTCGCAGTCGGCGTGCGAGAAGGTGTTGCCGTCCATGTAGGTGAGGGCGTAAGGGTATCGGTGGGCGTGGATGGACTGGTGGTGGGCGTGGCCGTTACAGACGGTGTCTCACTCACGGGTAACCTCGGTGCGGCCCCTTCTAGCTTCGTGGCCTGAGCGATCGCGGACGGAGTCGCGGATGGCTCGACCACAGCCTGAGATGGAGTCCATGTTGCCAATTCCGTCGGCACAAGGCGGTCATTCACCGGAGGTATCGTCGGGGTCATGGTTGGGGTGCTGGTCCAGGTCGGTGTCCCGGTGTTTGCCAGCGGCGATCCGAGAGTGAGCAGCAGTAGCGCGATCACCGCAGCGGCTGCCATCACGACCGCCCATGCAATCCCGATCCGCCGCCAGCGACCGGACGGCTTCGGCTTCGGCTGGCGTTCGGTGGTGGTGATGACCATCGAAGTGGCTTGCCGCGGGATCGGTGCTTCAAAGAATCCGCTGGGCTGCGTGATCGGCGTGCTCTGAAGTGCGCTGTTAAAGGCGATCGACAGCGCGGTGACCGTCTCGTAGCGCTTCTCGGGGGCCTTCTCCATCCCCTTTGCCAGCACTGGCATGATCTCCGTCGGCAGATCGTGCCGCCAATGGCTGAGGGGGATGGGAGCCTCGTGGACGTGTTTGTTCATCAGCTCCCAGGGCGTATCCGCCTCGAAAGGCATTTTGCCCGTCAGCATGGTGTAAATCACGATTGCCAGGGCATACTGGTCGGCGGCGGGGGTGATCTCACGCCCCTGCCACTGTTCAGGTGACATATACCAGGGTGTGCCCACCGCAGCGCCTGGTTGGGTCAGTCCGCTGGTGGCTCCGGCCAGTTTGGCGATGCCAAAATCTACCAGGAACACGTTACCCTGATGGTCGAACATCACGTTACGAGCTTTGATGTCCCGATGAATGACCCCCTGGCGGTGGGCGTAATCCAGGGCGCTGGCGAGTTCTGCGACGATGCGGGCAACTTCGTGGAGGGAGGGGAGCGGTTGATCAGTTCGCTGGCTGTGTTCGAGGCGTTCCGCCAGGTCGCCCCCCGTGAGCAGACGCATCACCACATAACTGATGCCGTCCTGGATACCATAATCATGAACCGGGACGATGTGGAGGTGTTCCAGTGCGGCGGCGGTACGGGCTTCTCGAATGAATCGGGCTTCATAGTCGTGGCGATACTCCGGCCCGGGGATCATCACCTTGACCGCCACGTCACGTTGCAGGCTCGCCTGGTAGCCTCTGTAGACCGCACCCATGCCGCCTACACCGAGCAGTTCACGCAACACATACTGCCCGAGGGTTCGCCCTACCAGATCGTGCGCGCTCACGGTATTTGCTCCCGGAAGGAGTAAGTCTGTAATAAAACTATTGTTTCAATTATAGATGGACAGAAGACATTGCCCGCAGCCGCACGATGAAGACATGACAGATATCGTCGTGAAACATTACATTTGCAGCTGTCGAAAGATCATGCGAGTTTCAACGACACCCCAAAGAGATTCTTGTTGGCCTCAATACGGGAAGTGCAGCTTGCCTGCCGCCTGTTTCTTGGTCGTCTCCGGGCGGCGGTCATCATGCTGGTTTGCCACACTTCGTCAGGAACCAGTTCCCACGTTGCACCGATCGCCCGCACGATCCCGCGAGGTCCCCAGGTTCACTTTTGGCCTTACGTGTTGAGGCCCTGTCCCCGCCGGCGCTCGAAGCAGTCACCAATCCGCGAGTTCGCTCAGACATTCAGTCGGTTGCGGTCTCAGGTTGCTTTTGGACCACGCGCAACGTATACGGCGTGTGGGGAAGCCAGGTGACGCAGCTGTGTTCCCGCAGCAGGCGCAGATCGCGCCGGATGACGGTCTCGCTGACGTGAAATTCCCTGGACAATACAACCAGCGTCGGGCCGCGCCGGTGAGCAATGACAAAGCGGTCGAGGTAATCGAGGAGGAGTTCGTTGCGGTGTTCAGGGTGCATAGCCCTAGCATAGAACGGTTTCGGCGTTTCAGGATGGACGCCACATGAGAAACCATGACCAGAGCGCACTTCGTAAAAGCCTACTACAATAGTAGCAGCGAAGACGGAGGCCGTGGTGAACCACGACTATTTTTACCCACACGAAAAGTTTTCGTCGGCCATCTACACCCTGGCGACCGGTGCGGAAATGCTCCAAAATCGCATTGCGGATGCTTATATTTCCCACCTTCACACGCTGGAGCCGGAAGATTTGCCAGAATCGATTCAGGACCAATTTCGTAATCTGTGCCAGCGTCTGACCAGGATCAAAGACGTTCAAAGAGGATCGGTGCAGGCGACCATGAATTTCATGAATGATGCGGATGCCAGAGAAGTCGCGATTCAAATCGTGGAGATGTTCCAGGCGATCACCCGAGCCTACTATGGCTTGGATGAGTAAGCAGCGCAGGCGATAGCCCCCCGCTTCGGCGCAGCGCCCCCTGTTTTGTTACTTTTGCCCGCACTTCGTCAGGAACCGGTTCCTGAATTGGGCTGGATGCGAGGGTATGAAGCGCGACCCCCGGGTTCACTTTCGACCGGATGGGGTTCCTCCTGGGCTTTGGTCACCCTCGCCGGGTTTTCCAAGCCACGGGTTTGCTCAATAATCGAGTTTGATCCGGCCTTTGACTACGGCATAGTGCATGGTCGTCGCCCCATTCGCATGTCCCGCGATGAACTGGGCGGCGGGCAGGTTGGTCCCGCTGGTCAGCAGACTGGGCAATAAAGCCTTATCAGTGCGATCGTCTGCCGGCTGATCCACACGCAGTTGTCAGGAACGGTGCGTGATTGTCGCGACAAAAGGGGCTCGGTCAGGCGGAGTCCAACAGGAGATCATACCGCAAACGATCTGCCCGGATGGATCGTGACGTCCTTGGGCTGGCGTTCGGGCTTTGCGGAAAGGTCCAGGAAAGCGCGTTTGCGACCATCTCAGATTATTCGTGGCGTGAGACTTCTGTTTTGAAGTAGGCTTCTAATTCGCAAACAAGCTCATCCCGGTCGCGGCTGGCCCCGCGTTCCCAGGCAGCCAGATAGGCTTCTGCGCCGAGTCGGGCCTGGAGATCAACGCGCAGGCGGTCGAGCAGCGGCCATCCCTGCGTCCGGTAGATCAGACCATTGGGCGATCGACGCGCCAGCAGTTCAACGGCTTTTTCAGGATACCCGTCGTGGGCCATCAGGGCCGCGACCAGGTCCAGGTCCCAGGGTCCATAGCGGAACTGCCCGTACTGGCTAAAAAATTGCCTGACCACCTCAAAGTCTCCCAATCCACAGGCGGCCATGCTGGCGGCCAGACTCGGCGCGCCTTGCCAGATGGTATCTTTGGCATACGGCTCGCTGCGTTGGGCGAGTTTCCGGGCGGTGGTGTAATCCTCTTCCAGACTGTGCCACGCGCTCAGGGTGGTCAGGGCCGCGGCCATGCCCATCACAAAGTTGATGTCTACTGCGATCTCGTAGGCGCGCTGCGCCAGCTGCTTCGCCTGGGTCAAATCGTGTTTCTTAATCCAGGCGGCGCGCGACATGGCGCAGAGGGTCATGACCTGGCCGGGGGGAACATCCATCTCCTGAAACGTGGCAAGAACCTCTTGGAGTTCATTGGGCCGGCGCTCCTCATTCCAACTGTAGCCCATATTTGCCCAGGCGACCAGGATATCATTGCCGATTGCTCGCAGCCGCTCCAGCGACTCCTGAGCATAACGAATCGATTCACTTTCCTGCCCGGCCTGGTCGTAAGCTCCTGCCAGTGCCGCATACCTGAGCGCCGCGTAAAAGGGTTCTTCCTCCTGGTTGGGGTGGACCAGACGGTCTTCCAGCATCTGAATCGCGCCGGGGATGTCGTGAAAGGTGTCAGCAAGGGCAAAACTCAGCACCACTTCGCAGAACGCAATCTCGGCTCCATCCTCCGCCTGCAAGGCCGACTCGTAGGCACGCTCGATGTCGGGCAGCGGCGCGTGCCGGTATTCGTGAATGCGCGCAAAGATCTTCAGGGCGGTGGGGTGTGGCTCCTCGCCGGGCGGTGGAGCCAGGCGATCCCAGGCCTGCTGGAAGACCTCGTTGTAACGGCCCCGGTGATTCCGGTACCAGTAGAAACCCTCAATCATCTGCTCGATGCGCGCATAATCGCGGTGATCCGCAGCCCAGATCCAGGCGGCACGGAAGTTATCCAGATCCGTCCCCACCGCATTCAGGCCCGCAAGTTGCGCGCGCCCTTTGATATCGATGCCGCACTCGAGCATCAGATGGGCAAAGTAGGCGCTGTGCGCGTTTCGCACGGCCTCGGTCTGACCGGTGTGTTCGAGTTGTTCCGCGCCATACTGCCGCACCAGTTCATGAAGGTCGTAGCGCCCACTCCGATGCCGGCGCACCAGCGACTGGTCGACCAGGGCGGCCATTGTGCCCGGAGATGCTCCAGCCACCTGTTCGGCAGCTTCGTAGGTGAATCCCCCCTGAAAGACCGACAATTTGCTGAAGACATGCCGGGCTTCTGGACTCATCAACTGCCAGGAATGATCGAAGACGGCGCGGATGCTGTGGTGTCGCGCCGGAATGTTGCTAGCCCGGGCGACCAGAAAATCCACGTTTGCGGCGATCTGCCGGGCGATGGTGTCGCAGGACAGGTGCCTCACCCAGCTGGCGGCCAGTTCCAGCGCCAGCGGCATGCCCCCGACAAGTTGGCAGATTCGCACCACCTGCGGCTGCTCGTCGGCTAGCAAAAAATCGTGTGTGACCTGGCGGGCACGTTCGGCAAAAAGCTGCACGGCGCTGTAGGCATCGACTGAGGCTTCAGCGTCGTTCGCTGGTACCTCTAACCCGCCGACCTGCCAGACCCACTCTTCCTGAAGGTTCAGGATTTCGCGTGAGGTCACCAGGATGGTCACGCCTGGAGCCGCGGCCAGGATGTCCGCGAGCAGGTGGACTCCTGCCATCAAATGCTCGAAGTTGTCGATGACCAGCAGAAGCTGCCGGTTTTCAAGATATCTCAGAAGAAAACGCACGGCATCGTCACCAGAGGCGCGGTGGATCAGCAGCGCGTCGATCAATGCTGCCGGGATATCCTCAACCGAGCGCAGCGGCTGTAGCGGAACAAAATAGGCCCCATCGGGAAAGTGTGGGAGGTTGCGGCGGGCTAATTCCAGGGCCATCCGGGTCTTGCCGATCCCCCCGGGGCCAGCTAGCGTGATCAGCCGCGATTCGGGCTGGAGCAGCTCGCCGGTCAGGTCGTCGAGTTCCGCTTCGCGTCCAATCAGTGTGGTCGCCGGTGTGGGCAGATTGTGTCGGGAGTGCGACTTGGCAGCACCCAGGAGCTGGGCCGCCTCAATGCGGTCCACGGCTTCCTCGTAGCTGTGGGCATCAAGCTTGCCATAGATTTGTTTGAGATACCAGCGGACAGTGCTGTAGGAGAGAACGAGTTCTTCAGAGATTTCTCTGGCGGAGAGACCCGCCACCATCAGGCGCGCAATATCAATTTCGCGTTGGGTGAGGCGGTCAGGAAGATCTGTCTGAAGCATGTAACCCTCTCCCCTCGATGCCGGGTGTCTGGGTTACCTTCATTATAGTCGATCGGGTCAGGTTTGTAACGAACAGAGGCCCGAAGTGGCGTCTCCGGGCCTGGGGGTGTGGGGAGTGGCACAGCCTGAAAGAGGATTACGAGCCTTGCGTGCGGTCCGCCGCCGCGAACTCGACGGCGCCGCTGGTCCACAGCGGGTCATTCTCCAGCCCGGCGATGCCGTAAGTTGTCAGATAGGCATGATTGCAGACGCACATCGTGGCATTGGATGGCTGCCCAGGGTGGGTGATTATGTACCACAGTGGGTCGAAGCGCAGCTGGACAATATCGTAGGTAGCTAGGTAACCCATCCGGGTTGCGAACTCGGAAACCGGAATGTCCTCCTGAGCCTGAGCTGGGAGCACCAGCACGAAAACGACCACCAGTGCCAGAACGATCGTGAAAAAGCGCCGGTTCATCATGATGTCCTCCTGTTCCTGTGTAGCCTGTCTATGCGTTAATTTCAGGGTAGGTACAGGATAGGGGGAAGGTCACCCCGCAACCAAGGGGAAAAGGAGCGGTGACCTTGGGCCGACACAGATTCGTGAAACAGGCAGGATTTGGTCTTTACGGACTGATGGTAGGCAATTCCCAAAAAGCATCTGAGGCGTGTTTGGACAAGACAACATTTTAAGAAACCTAAATCGTCCTTGAATATTGTGCCAGCCTCAGTACGGGAAGTGCAGCTTGCCTGCGGCCTGGCACTTGGTCGTCTCCGGGCGGCAGTCATCACGCTGGTTTGCCCG
The DNA here is from genome assembly GCA_019912905.1 of Anaerolineae bacterium. Classification (GTDB taxonomy): domain Bacteria; phylum Chloroflexota; class Anaerolineae; order Aggregatilineales; family Phototrophicaceae. The sequence goes on along the minus strand of JAIOHO010000166.1, from coordinate 5,354 downwards.
CACTTCGTCAGGAACCGGTTCCTGAATTGGGCTGGATGCGAGGGTATGAAGCGCGGCCCCCGGGTTCACTTTCGACCGGATGGGGTTCCTCCTGGGCCTTGGTCACCCTCGCCGGGTTTTCCACGCCGCGAGTTCGCTCAATAATTCAGCTTAATCCGGCCCTTGACCGTGTTGGCATCTTTCACCACCGAATAGTGCATGGTCGTCGCGCCGTTGGCATGGCCGGCGATGAACTGGGCGTCGGGCAGGTCGGTGCCGCTGGTCAGCAGATTGGTTAACAAGGTCCGGCGGGCATCATGCGGTCGGAAGTCCCCGCTCGCCAGGCACACGCGGCGCACCGTCTCGGTCGAGATGGGCTGGTCTGCCTGGATGTGGTCGCCCTTGTTCACGGCCACAAACATGAAGTCGTAATGGGGAATGCACGCTCGCCAGCGGGACAGCAGGTCGAGGGCCTTTGGGCTGGCGAAGGGTATGGTGCGTTCCTGATTGCCTTTGCCATGGCGGACCGTGACCAGGTGATGCCCCATATCGACATCAGCCCATTGCAGCGCCATCAGTTCGGAGCGGCGCAGCCCAGCGTAGAACAGCACCGCCAGGAGGGCGCGGTTGCGGCGGCCCAGGTTGGTGTCGGTGGGCCAGTGCTGAAGGGCGGCGTAGACCTCATCCGGGGCGAGGGCCTTGCGCTCGCGAGTCTGGCCGCCGTGGTCGTCTTTCGGCAGCTTGAGCAATTGCAGTTGTTCGTAGTTCTGGCGCAATTGGGGATTCGACACGTCGCCGGTGTGCAGGGTCTGGGCCAGCCGCCGCAGGTGGGTCAGGCGCGCCATTTTGGTCTTCCGGGCCAGCTCCGAACGATCCAGGAAGGCGATGACCTGGGCGGCGCTCAGGTCGTGGGCGGGGGTGCCGGTCGCGGCGCACCAGGCGCGCCAGGCGTCAAACGTGTGCTGGTATTGGCGCTTACTGGTCTCGGTCAGGCCGTAGGCCAGGACGTCGAAGGCCGTGCGCAGGTCGTTGGCCGAGGTTAGCGAATGCGGCTCAGAGTGCGGTAGAAGGGACATGCTCATGGGATCTTCTTTAGGAGTCTGAATTGTCGGTCTGGCTTATCGAAAGACGATCTTTAGAACCTTTTGATGTTTGAGGTCGTGGTTCAGCTAACTGGCGATTTTTCTCAATCCGTTTCTGTCTTTGTTGTGCTCGCCACTCCGCAAGAGTCATTTTCGGACCTGGATATGCTTGGATTGGTTCGCGCCCCATACTCCTTATGCCAAGGCTAATTCGGCCAATCCTTTTCCATTTTCTTGCCCGAAGAGCTTGCGCGTGACTTAGATCGGTCTGTCCGGGGATTCTTTCGTCATGATGATCGGCACGCCGCTCATGTTCGGGATGCTGCAATTCACTCTCGACAAGGTGTTGTTCGCCTCGATCTTTCGGACTATTCTCTTTGTACGGATCACGAGACTTGCCAAAATGTATATGTCGCATTGCTTGACCTCTGTGTGCGAAAAGATCGATTTACACACATCATTCTACCCCCAATCCCCGCCAGAATCACCGGCGCAAACTGCCCCTTTGCATAGATAAAATCAGACACAAGATCGGCGGCTTGTCGCCCGGAATGGACCTCCTTTACAACGTGCCGGTCTGACGATAGTCGTCAATGGAATGGCGCAGGACGCGCTTCAGATCAGGGCTGTATTTCCGTTTTGTGAGGATGCACGCCTGACGGGGATAACTTAATTGAACATCTTTAATGGTTAAGTGTCTTCACCAGAAAATGATCTGCTGCGGGACAATTCAGCCAACAACCAATATGTCGGCGAAGCTCCCAAATCGTCAGGTTCACCTCTTCATGGTAGCCTCAGCCAGAGGGTTTGGTAAGGCTCCAGGCTGACCCGGGCGGGAACGAATTTCTGAGAAAGCAGGTCCATCACCGGTGAATCTGTGACTTTGTTCAAATCCACCGGTTGAATTTGATCCGTGACGTTGTAGACCGCCAGCATGTGCTCAGATTGATCCGGCGCGGTCCGCAGCAGCGCAAGGATCGAATCGGAGCCGAGGTTCAGCGCCTGCTGCGTGCCGTTGGGATGAAACGCCGGGTGAGCGATGCGCGTTCGGATGAGGTGAAGATACCCCGCGAAGACCTGGGCGCGGAAGGTGGCTGGATCCTCCAGTTCTACACGGACGTCATCTACCTTCAGTTTTGCGCGATTGATGGTCCGGTTCTGACCAGTTTGCCGCATCCCCTCGATATTGTTGTGTGACCCCAGCAGGCTGTGAATATAGATTGCGGGCATCCCTGCCAGCGACAACATGATTGCCTGAGACAACAGAAAACGCCGCGCCCGGATGGCTACAGGTTGGTCGGCATCGGTGACCGCATCGACATAGGTAATGTTGAGTTCGTAGGGACTCTGGCTACCATTGGGGTTGCGTCGATAGGACACCCGCCCGCCACTTTTCTCCGTATGATGAATCAGAGCCGCCAACTCATCCGGTTCAAGCAGGTCTTCGACCGGGCGGACGCCAATCCCATCATGCGAAGCGGTGAAGTTAAAGAACGTGGTCTGGGCCGAGGGCGTGTGCAGCGTGTTCACCCACTCCCGCAGTTTTCGGGCGCTGCCAGAAAGCAGGGTATGAAAGAGCAAAGGCGGCAGCACAAAGTTGTACACCAACTGCGCTTCATCGTCCCCATCGCCGAAATAGGACACATTCTCGGCATGGGGCACATTGGTTTCGGTGATGATCAGGACATCGGGCGCGACTTCATCCAGAACCGCCCGCATCAACTGGATGACTGCATGCGTCTCCGGCAGGTGGATACAGGCTGTCCCGACCTCTTTCCATAGATAAGCTATAGCATCGAGGCGGATAACCCGCGCACCTTTGCGGACGTAGAACAGCAAAATGTCCAGCAACCGCAGCAGGGTGTTCGGGTGACACACATCAAAATCGACCTGATCGGCGCTGAACGTGGTCCAGACGTAAATCGTCTCGCCGTTATCTTTCGCAAACGGAGTCAGCAGGGGCGAAGTTCGAGGTCGGGTGACCTCGCTGAAGTCCAGGTTCGGGTCTTCGCTGCGGAACAGGCCCACATAGGTTGGGTCATCGGCCAGAAATGCTTTGAACCAGGCGCTTTGCGCGGACATGTGATTGAAGACCGCATCGAACATGAGATCAAAATCACGGCCAAGTTGTTCGACATCCGCCCATGTACCGAGCGCAGGATTGACCGCGTAGAAGTCTTTGACGGAGAAACCATCGTCCGATGAGTAGGGGAAAAAGGGCAAAATGTGGATCGTCGAGATCGCACCGGCGACATGTGTCCTGGCAAACTGATGGAGAGTGCGGAGCGGATGTTCGCCGTTCTGGTTCAGTGAATCGCCATAGGTGATCAGCACCACATCTTTTTCGGAAAAAGATTTTGGTTGAGGTTGGGCTGTTGGGCGAACTTGTTCGATTCGCTGGATCAAATCGGGATAAATGGATTCGATTTGCTCCGGTCCGTAAATCTCACGAAGCAGATGACGGATAATGTCGGTCATGATTTCACCAAATTGGTGGACGAGGACTCTCTCGCCCATCGGATAATAGGTATTGATCGATATCTCCGCCGCAGATGCGACAAAAGAGACGCCCCAGGCAAGGCAAATCTTGCCCCTACAGGTGAACGGACCATCCGTTAGCCTTTGACTGCACCTGCCGTGAGGCCACGCGTCAGAAAGCGCTCGAAGAAGAAGAACAGCACAATGATTGGAACACTGATAATCACTGAGCCAGCCATCAGCATGGTTTTCGGCACTTCCTGACTATCGAGCTGCTGCAGGCCCAGGGGTAGCGTCCAGGCAGGACGTGTTTCCACCAGGAACAGCAGCGCAAACAGAAACTCATTCCACGCGATCATAAACGTGTATAACGCGACCGAGGCGACCGCCGGGATGGACAACGGCAGGACCACCAGCCAGATTGTACGCAGGCGGGTGCTGCCGTCAATGAGCGCGGCTTCTTCCAGTTCCTTAGGGATGGTCTGAAAGTAGCTCCGCAGCATATAGAGTGCCACCGGCAGGGTGCTGGACAGATAAACAATTATGAGGGTAAGCAGATTGCCGCGCCAACCAAGCTTTGTGTAGACGACAAACAACGGAATGCCGATCACGATTGCCGGAAACATGTAAACCAGCAGAATTCCCCAACTCATCACTGCTTTGAACCGGAAATCCAGCCGTGTTGTCGCATAAGCGCCCGGAATCGCCAGCAGCAGGGTGAGTGTGACGGTGGTCACTGCGAGCAGCAGACTGTTGCCGATAAAGGTCAGGAAGTTATAGTCGACCAACACCGCACGATATGGCTCGGCGAAATTTGCCAGTTGCTCGAGAGTCGGAACCAGGCGTGTCGGGTTTTGCAGGACGTCCGGCAAAGGGCGCACGGAGAGATTCAGCATCCAGTAGAACGGAAAGGCGGTCAGAAACACGAAGAGGACGATTAATACCCATTTGATGACCCGCCCGATGCGCGTCTCGATTTCTTCGCGGCTCCACTGGCGAGTTTGAACCTGGATTGGGCCGCTTGTTTCACCCTGAAAATGTGCGGTCATCAGTTTTCCTCCACCAGGAACCACCTGAAGTAGATACCAACCACCACCATCAGGACCAGCGCCAGGACGACCGCAACCGCCGAGGCGGTGCCGATATTGCTGCGCGAAAAGAGCTGGTCGAAGATCTCAATGGTGACCAGCTGCGTATTCGCCGCGCCACCCGTGAGCAGGAATACATCGTCAAATTTGTTGAATGTCCAGATAAATCGCAGGACAAACAGCGTGCCGAACACCGCCTGTAACTGGGGAAGGGTGATGTACAGCAGGCGCTGGGAGGGCGCGGCGCCATCGACTTTGGCGGCTTCGTACATGTCATCCGGGATAGCCTGAATGCGTGCCAGGATAAACAGAAAAGCAAAGGGAAAGTAGCGCCAGCCCTGAAACAGCACAATCATCAGAAATGCGGTGCTCGATTGTGCCAAAAAATCGACCCGCTGGCCGCCCGCTGCGTCGATCAGCTCGTTCACCAGCCCGAACTGCGCGTTCAGGATCAGCTTCCAGATGAAGACCACCGACACAATCGGAGCTACGTAGGGGAACAGCATGAATCCCCGCACAATGTTGCGTCCCGGGAAGCGGTCTTTCACCAGCAGTGCGGCGATCGTGCCAAGCCCAATCGCTAGCAGCGTGCCAGTCAGGGTATAGACGAACGTCCGCAGCAGGGTGTTGAGAAAGCTGCGCCCGGCCAGCAGGTCGCTGATTGCATTGCCGTATTGCGGCGGCCCTGCGACCAGTATGACGATTATGAGGCTCGCCAGCAAACCCA
>JAIOHO010000165.1 GCA_019912905.1 Anaerolineae bacterium | reverse complement strand
TGGCGATCATGTTCATTACCCACGACCTGGGGGTGATCGCGGAGATGGCCGAGGATGTCATCGTCATGTACCTGGGCAAAGTGGTCGAGCAGACGGATGTGCGCCGCCTGTTCAGCAGCCCCAAGCATCCCTACACTCAGGCGCTGATGCGCTCTATTCCCAAAGTCGGCCAGAAGAGCGGAGAGAAGCTGCAAACCATCGAAGGTATGGTGCCCACCCCCCAGGAAATGCCGACGGGCTGCCCCTTTCATCCACGCTGTCCCAGTTTTATGCCGGGCGTGTGCGATGTGGCCGAACCCGAACTGATCCAGATCGAGCCGGGGCACGCGACGCGCTGCTTCCTGTACGAGGAGGGGCATCATGGACCACAGTAATCAGGAGCCGATCCTCGAAGTCCAGCATCTCAAGACGTATTATCCCATCACGAGCGGGCTGATGCGCCGCGTGACCGGGCACGTCAAAGCAGTCGATGATGTCAGCTTCAGCGTGCCCGTCGGCAGGACGGTCGGCCTGGTGGGAGAGAGCGGCTGTGGCAAGACCACCATCGGCCACAGCATTATGCGCGGCATCCAGCCAACCGACGGTGCGGTCATCTTCCACGACAAGGAACTTGGGCCGGTCGATATTGCCAGCGCGGATCGGGCCACCCTCTACCGGGTGCGCCGCAACATGCAGATGGTTTTTCAGGACCCGTATGCTTCGCTCAACCCGCGCATGAGCCTGCTGGAGCTGATCGGAGAGCCGCTTTTAGTGAACGGAATCGCGCGCGGCGCAGAGTTGGAAGCGCGCGTCTCCGAACTGCTGCGACTGGTGGGCCTGTCGCCCGATTATATGCACCGTTTCCCACATGCCTTCAGCGGCGGCCAGCGCCAGCGCATCGTCATCGCCCGCGCGCTGGCCCTCAACCCGCAGTTTATCGTGCTGGACGAACCGACCTCGGCCCTCGACGTATCGATCCAGGCGCAGACGCTCAATCTGCTGCAAGACTTGCAGGCGCAGTTCGGGCTGGCTTACCTGTTTATCGCGCACAATCTGGCCGTGGTCGAACATGCCAGCGACAGCGTGGCCGTGATGTACGTCGGCAAACTGGTGGAACAGGCCGAAACCGAGGAATTGTTTCATCACCCGCTCCACCCCTATACCGAGGCGCTGCTGTCGAGCGTGCCACGCCCGGACCCGACCATTCAGAAAAAGCGCGTGCCGCTGGGCGGCGAAGTGCCCAGCCCAGCCAATCCACCATCGGGCTGCTACTTTCATCCCCGCTGTCCTTACGCGAAAGAGATTTGTGCGCGGGAAGCGCCCCCCCTGCACGAACACAAGCCGGGACATTTCTCGGCGTGTCATTTTTCCTCTGAGTTGACTTTGCGCGGAGTCGGCGATCTCGAATAAGCGCTGGAGCATCATTCATGGACGACCACTGCGAGCTTCGCCGCGCGACACTGGAGGGGTTTGCTGCGCTGCACCTGGCGAACGAAACCCTCGACCTGACGATTCTACCCGAAATCGGGGGCAAGATCGCCTCGCTGGTGCATCGCCCATCCGGGTGCGAGTGGCTGTGGCGCAGCCCGCACCTGAAGCTTCACCACCCGGTTTATGGGGCTTCCTACATCGAAACCAGTGACCTGGGCGGCATCGACGAATGTTTTCCGACGGTCGCGCCGGTCGCCTATCCGACCGCACCCTGGCAGGGCACGCTCATCCCCGATCATGGGGAACTGTGGTGCCAGCCCTGGGAAACGGCGGTGCTGGAAGACACGCCGCAGCGCATCGTCCTGTCGATGCAGTGTCACGGCGTCCGCCTGCCCTATCATTTCGAGCGTACCTTGACGATGGAAGCCGGGCAGCCTCAGATCGAACTGCGCTACCGGGTGTCGAACCTTAGCCATTTCGCGATGCCGTTCGTGTGGAGCATTCACCCGCTGCTGTGCATCCACCCTGGTATGCGGTTGGTCCTGCCGGAGGCGGTCACGCAGGTCCAGGTGGACATGTCTACCGGGGATCATTTCGGTTCACCGGGGGCGGCTCAGCCCTGGCCCCTGTTGGTCGATTCAGATGGCGAGCGCATCAATCTGGCCGAAGTACAGCCGCCGGATTATGGCCGGGGAGTCAAGTTGTACGCCCACCTCGCCTGCGCCGAGCGGCCTGTCGAGGCTGGCCTGACCGATGGCGTGCGCGGCCTGTATTTCGGGTTCAGGCCGGGCGAAGTCACCCATGTGGGTCTGTGGCTGAATTACGGCGGCTGGTCGCCCCAGGGCATCCCACCCTATTACAACCTCGGCCTGGAACCGTGCATCGGCGGGTC
>JAIOHO010000164.1 GCA_019912905.1 Anaerolineae bacterium | reverse complement strand
GCTTGGCGCAGGATGGCGCGCATGTGGTCCTGGCTGACACGAACGATGCGGAAGGCGAAAAGGTCGCAGACGATCTGCAAAGAAAGTATGGCAAAGGCCGCGCGCTGTCTGTCCCCACCGATGTGACCCGCGAGGAGGCCTTGCAGCAGGCGCTGCGGCAGACGGTTCTGATGTACGGCGGGCTGGATGTGCTGGTCACCGATTCTATTCCGACGGCCCGCGCCGCCTTCACGGTGATGGAAGCCCAGGGCATCGGCGGGGCAATGGTTTTGATCCGCGCTGCCGAGTTGGACTCGGCTCACGATCTCGTCGCAGCGGGCGGCGCACTGGGCATCCGCGTCAATTCGATGCTGCCCGGTGTTCAGGCCGAGGCAGAGGATGTGGCCGAAGCGATCACCTTCCTGGCCGGGCCGCGCAGCCGCAAGATCACCGGCACGATACTGCCCGTCGGGGGGGTGTGACCAGTCGTTCCATGCGCTGATCGGCACCCTCCCAGGGCGGCGCGAGTCGCCCGGGTGGTGGACTCTGGCACTGAACCCGCGTGCCACTTATAATGGTGGAGAAGCCCAGCAGACGAGCAAACTCATGACCTTTACGCACGACACCTTCCTCAGCCCCTTCACCTGGCGCTATGGTTCTGATGAGATGCGCCATATCTGGTCGGAAGTGCATAAACGACGGACCTGGCGGCGCATCTGGGTCGCGCTGGCGCAGGCCCAGCAGCAGGCCGGGTTGATCCGTCCTGAACAAGTCGCGGACCTGGAAGCACACGTGCAAGACATCGACATCGCGCGCGCCCACGAAATCGAAGCGGAGATACATCACGACCTGATGGCCGAGGTTCGTACTTTTGCCGAACAGTGCCCAACCGGGGGCGGCATCATCCATCTGGGGGCCACGAGCATGGATGTCGAAGACAATGCCGACGCGCTGCGCCTGCGCCAGAGCCTTGACCTGATATTGTCCCGTCTATGCGAACTGCTGCGGACGCTGGCCGAGCAGATTGAACGCGAGGCCGGGCAGGTGTGTATGGCCTTCACCCATCTCCAGCCCGCGGAACCAACGACCGTCGGCTACCGGCTGGCGACCTATGCGCAGGACCTGCTGGCAGATTACGAGAATTTGCAGCGGGTACGAGCCAGTCTGCGCGGCAAAGGGTTCAAGGGCGCGGTGGGCACCTCGGCTTCCTACGCCGAACTGCTGGACGGAACCGGCATGACCCCCGGCCAGATGGACGCCTTGATCATGCAGGCGCTCGATCTGGAACCCTTTTTGATCGCCACCCAGACGTACACCCGCCGCCAGGATTGGGCGGTATTGAGCGCGCTCTCCGGCCTGGGCATTACCATTTACAAGCTGGCTTTCGACCTGCGCGTGCTGCAATCGCCGCCAATCGGTGAATGGGCGGAACCGTTTGGTACCCATCAGGTTGGGTCATCGGCCATGCCATTTAAGCGCAATCCAATCAACGCCGAAAACATCAACAGCCTGGCGCGCTACCTGGGAACGCTGCCGAATACGGCCTGGGATAATGCCGCGCACAATCTGCTCGACCGCACGCTGGATGACTCGGCAAACCGGCGCATCATTCTACCGGAAGCATTCCTGGCCGCTGAAGAGATTTTACGCCGGGCGCAGCGCATCGTGGCCGGGCTGCGCATCGACCGCGACGCCATCCGCCGCAACGTCGCCATTTACGGCACCTTCGCCGCCACCGAACGGGTGCTGATGGCCGCCGTCCGTGCCGGGGGCGATCGGCAGGCGCTGCACGAAATCATCCGCCAGCACAGCCTGAATGCCTGGGATGCGCTGCGCCAGAATCAGCCGAATCCGCTGGTCGAAACCCTGACCGCCGATCCTCAGGTCACCGCACTGCTGCCAGAAGCGCGCGTGCGCGAACTGATGCAGGCCGAGAGTTATGTCGGCGATGCGCCGGAGCGTGCCGAAAAGCTGGCAAAACAGTTACGCGACGCACTCCAATGATGACGTTTGTGGGTTGCCGACACGGGCGTCTCCGGCGATAATAGGTCAAATTGCTCAGGGAGTATTCATGCCGAATATTGCAGTGTTTACAGCAGGCGCAAATCACAACCTGCATGCCCTGTTGGAAGCATTCCAGACCGGAAACCTCAAAGATGGCGAGATCGTCCTGGTTGTTTCCAGCGCCGAAGCCGCTCTCAAGCATGCCCGTAAAGCGGGTGTGGAAACCCTGGCGGTCCCCGCAGACAGCCCGTATGGTGAGGAACTGGCGCAGGCCATTGCCCCACACAATCTGGACCTGATCGTGACGCTGGATGCGCCCCATCACTTTGATACCGCCTTCCTGAAAAAATACGCACATAAAGTCCTGGCTGTCCAGCCTTCGCTGGATGGTCACTTTCCGGGTGCAAATGCCGTCGAACAGGCCTTCGAAGCATTTCAGGCCCAGCAGATCAAATGGAGCGGCTGCAATATCCATTACGTGGGGCCGGGCGGAACCGTCGCCGGGGTCATGCGCCAGTTGGTGGTGCCCATCGAACCAAAAGAAGCGCTGGAGCGTTTTGCAGCGCGCATGCGCAAGGGGGAGCATTGGCTGCTGTTGAAGGCGGTCAAGCAGGTGCTGTATGAGCTTCGCACCAGAAATAAACGAACCGTTGGTTCATCAGATCGTCAGTCATAGCCACCCTCAGGGTGGCTTTTTTATGGTTGGGGGTTGAACAGGAGACATTATGTCCACAGCTACACAGGAAATACGTCAGGCCCGCGACTATGCGCAGATCTACACGCCGCCCATGATTGATGGGGATTTCGTGGGCAAACATATCATCACGGTCGATCAATTCGCCCGGCACGACCTGGAAATCATCTTTGATGCCGCCGCCTCCCTGAAGAAACGCTCACGCCAGAATGACCGGGGGCTGGTCGAGGTGTGCAGCGGCAGGGTAATGGCAACCTTGTTCTTCGAGGCCAGCACGCGCACCGACATGTCCTTCCAGACCGCCATGCGCCGGCTGGGGGGCGAGGTCGTCGCCGCCAGCAACGGCGTCCAGGTTTCATCGGTGTACAAAGGCGAAAATCTGGCGGATACCGTGCGGGCCGCAGGCTGTTACGCTGACGTGCTCGTCCTGCGCCATCCCGACGTCGGCTCGACCTACGAGGCGGCTTATTATCTGGATATGCTGGGTAACAAAATCGGCAGGCAGCCGGTCATCATCAGCGGCGGGGATGGCATCGGTGAGCACCCGACTCAGGCCCTGCTGGATATGTTCACCATCCTCGACTTCAAAAAAGGGCTGGATCATCTGAACATCACCATGGTCGGTGACCTGAAACACGGGCGCACCGTCCATTCGCTTGCCAAGCTGATCGCGCGGCTGGAAGGCACCGACGTGACCGTCAATCTGGTCGCGCCGCCTTCCCTGCAAATGCCCGTCGATATTCTGGGCCGGATGCAGAATAAGGGCGTCAGTGTCTACCAAACGGAGAACCTCGCCGACGTGCTGGGCGAGACCGACGTCATCTACTGGACACGCGTGCAGGAAGAACGATTCGCGGACCGGGCGGAGTATGAAGCGATTAAGGATGGCTTCGTCATGACGCCGCCCGTACTGGCACAGGCCAAACCTGACGCTATTCTGATGCACCCGCTGCCCCGTAAGAACGAGATGGGCACCACCGACGATCATGACCTGCTGGATGCCGACCCACGTTCGGTCTACTTCCAACAGATGCAGAACGGCATGTTCGTCCGCATGGCACTGCTGACCAAAGTGCTGCGGGGCATCCACGTGTAATGATGACCCGAATTGCAGGGATGCTGGACCCGCATGTGCACCTGCGCAGCCTGGACTGGTCGCACAAAGCGACCTTCGCCAGCGAGACCGCGGCAGCCCTGGCGGGCGGTTACTGGGCCATATTCGACATGCCCAACACGCCACCCTCGACCATCGACCTGCCTGCGCTCGACCGCAAACTGACCGAGTTCAGCGCGCAGGCCCACTGTGACTGGGGCGTCTATTACGGCGCGGCCATGTCCGACAACTGGCGCTCGTATGCGGAGGTCGCGGACCGGGTCTGCGGCCTCAAAATCTACAACAATCAGACCACCGGCGTACTGCTGATCGACGATCAGGCGGTGCGCGCGCAGCACTATGCGGCCTGGCCCTCGGACAAAATCATTGCGGTCCATGCCGAAGGCGAGACGGTGCTGGACATTCTGGCGCTGGTGCGGCAGTATCGGCGGCGCACCCATTTCTGCCACATCAGCACCGCCGAGGAAATCGGCTATCTGACCGCCGCCAAAGCTGAGGGCCTGCCCATCACGGTCGGTGTCTGCCCGCATCACCTCTACCTGACCGAGCGCGATGTGCCGACACTTGGCCCGCTGGGATTGATGAAGCCGGAACTGAAGACCCCCGCAGATCAGGCGGTACTCTGGCAGGCGCTGGAAAACGGCGTGGTAGAC
>JAIOHO010000163.1 GCA_019912905.1 Anaerolineae bacterium | reverse complement strand
GTGTACAATCGGGCCGGTGGAGTCATCGTCATGAACTCAAACAAGATGCAGCAGTCTCTTTAGATATTGTAATCCTTAATGGCGATTATGTAGCCTATGAGACCTTAATGAATAGGATCGAAGGTTGGCGGAAGCGGACGTTATAATCGAGCCAGGTTGACTATTGTGTCATGTGGGGGAAGTTTCGTGCTGCAAAAACGTGAACTCACCGGCCAGCGGGCCGCTGATCTGGGAATTGTGTTTACAATCCTCGTCTGCCTGGGTATCGTGGCGCTTGGAACGCTGCTGCTGCATTTCCCGCTCGAAGCGCCGCCGCCCGGCGATGTGGGCTTCTTTTACGAGTGGCAGCGGGCCGACCCGGATTTCTGGAGCCGGGCCACTATCTGGATTGGCTTTGCCGTCCATCAGCTTCTGATCTGGTTCACCATCTGGTACGCGCGCGAGCATTACACCCAGTACACCGACAAGCTGCGCCCGGCCAATTACTGGGCGCTGGCGATTAACGGCGTCTTCGTCGTGCTGCACTACCTGCAAACCGCCTTCTTTTACGATGGCATTGCCCAGGACATTCCCAGTTGGACGGCGCAGTATGCCGTCATCATGATGCTGTTCGTCATTCTGGCGATGGAGAACAAGCGGCGCGGCTTATTCTTCGGGCGGAAGGTCAAATTCCGCAAGGAATTCTACCGCTGGATACGCGAGTATCACGGTTACGCCTTCAGCTTTGCGGTGATCTACACCTTCTGGTTCCACCCGATGGTGACGACCTGGGGCCATCTGCTCGGCTTCACGCAGGTGCTGCTGGTGATGGTGCAGGGGTCACTGATGTTCACCCGCCAGCATCTGAACCACCGCTGGAAATTTCTGCTCGAAATTCTGGTGCTGCCCCATGCTGCGCTGGTGGCGCTCAACCAGGGTAACAGCCTGGTCTACATGTTCCTGTTCGGCTTCCTGACGATGTTTATCGTCACCCAGATGCACGGCCTGGGCCTGAGACGCTGGGTCAAAATCGCTTTTTCCGCCGGGTTTGTGCTGACGGTCCTGTTCACCTATACGGTGCTGCGCGCGCCCTATCAGGTTAACGAGGTCATCCGCATTCCCATGATCGAATACGGCATGGTGTTCGTCATGTACGGCCTGTGGTGGCTGTTCGCCCGGTTCACCGGACGCTTCGATTCGCTGCGTGAAGCCGAGCTTCAAACCACGGCTGGCGATTGAGGTGAGCTGGCACGTCTCTGGTGGCAAACCAGACCGTTAGATCAGCAGCGGGCGCAGACGATCCAGGGCAGCAGCCATCAGGCGCGGCTCGACCGCGTAACACAGGCGCACATAGCCCTCGCCTTCGGGTCCGAATGCCAGACCGGGCGCTAACCCGACTCCGGCCCGTTCCAATGCTTGCAGGGCGAACGACTGGCTGTCGCGCACGCCATCGATTGAGAAAAACCCATAAAACGCCGCTTCAGGCACAGGCAGGAACACGCGCGGCAGATCGGCAAAGCCCTCGACCAGCAGGTCCTGTGACGCTTTGTAGCGCCGCAGCGCTTCCTGAAGCGAGGGTTCGCCCTGCCGCAGCGCGGCGACCCCGGCCAGTTGGATGGCGGCCAGCACGCAGGAACTGCTGAATTCGGTCAGCATTTCCAGGGTCGTCAGCAAACTGGCAGGCGCGGTGATCCACCCCAGCCGCCAGCCGGTCATGGCCCAGCTTTTGGAAAAACTGTTGACGATCAGCACCCGGTCGTCGTCGCTGATCTTATCGGCGAAGGTCGGGGCGTAGGGACGGTCATAGACGATGCGGTTGTAGACTTCGTCGGCGATCAGCCACAGGCCGCGCGCCCGGCAGAACGTCAGAATCTGCTGCTGCTCGTCATCGGTCAGCATCCAGCCGGTCGGGTTGGCGGGCGAATTGATGAGCAGCGCCCGGGTGCGGGAATCGCAGGCGGCGAACAATTCTTCCAGGTCGAGCACCCAGCGGCGGTCCCGCAGGCGCAGCGGCACGCGCACGACATTGGCCCCTAGAATCTGCTGCACGGCGGGCAGGTTGGGCCAGGTGGGAGCATGGGT
>JAIOHO010000162.1 GCA_019912905.1 Anaerolineae bacterium | reverse complement strand
ATCTGTGGATGAGCGCCGCGATTGGGGGGATCATCGGCTGCGGCCTGCTGACTCTGCTGGTCATCATTATTGCGCTGGTCATCAGCAGCCAGTCGCAGTCGTCCGGTGCGGCTTCCCAGTCTTCTCTGGGGCGCGATCAGGGCATCGTTCAGACGACCCCCTCCAACCTCGACCCGACCAGTGAGGCCGCCCGCCGCGCCCTGCTCGGGTACGAACAGTAAGCCTTCCACCCATGCTCGCCCTGCTCTGGCGCTGGCTGCTGCTGGCTCCCGCGCTGGCATTTGTCGGGGTCAGCGTGTTCGCCCAGGTGGGACAGGGCTGGATTCACAGCTCCCTCCTCGCGTTTGTCGGCTTCGATGGCGACCTCTATGTGGTGGACATCGACCGCAGTTGGACCCGCAACCTGACTCACAGCCCGTTTCCTGAAACGCAGCCTGTGTGGTCGCCTGACGGCGCGCATCTGCTCTATTTCTCGCGGCGCGACGACGGATGGGAAGTCTATCTGGCGGATGCCGCCGGGAATCAGGCGCGGCGGCTGCCCATTGACCCGGCTCAGAATCTGCGGACGATCACCTGGTCGCCCGATGGCCGCTGGATCGCTTACCCGGCGGTCTTGGACGGCGCGAGTGACATTGTGGTTATGGCCGTCGCGGACGGCGAAACACGTAATGTCACTCAAAATCCTGCCGAGGATGATTTTCCAGCCTGGTCACCGGACAGCCGCCAACTGCTGTTCACGTCCGACCGCAGCGGCAGTGCCGATATTTTCTGGATGGCGCTCGACTGTGGGGCCGCACGCTGCCCGCCGCGCAATCTGACACAAAATCCGGCGCTCGATGCCATGCCGCAGTGGTCGCCGGATGGGTCGGAGATGGTGTTTATCTCCAATCGTGACGGCGGCGATTACGATGTGTTTACCCAGGGGCTGGACGGGAGCGGTGTGCAGAATATCTCGCGCAATCATCTCGACGACACCGGGCCGCAGTGGTCGCCGGACGGCCAGCGCCTGCTGTGGCTGTCGCCGTTTAACGAGCGTTACGACCGGCGGATCGTCATTGGCGACCTGTCGGGCGTGCAGGAGCACAGCATCGCCAATCAGGACGGCAACATCACCTCTGCGGTCTGGTCGCCCGACATGCATTATCTGGCCTTTGCCTATGCCGCCGAGACCACGCGGCAGGTGTATGTCATGGACCTGCGCGACGAACGCTGGCGGCTGGTGGGCGGCGGCCTCGACGGACATTCCCCGGCCTGGAAACCCTGAACGTGCCCGATTTTGGATGGCCGACAGGATTTGTGCGCGTGCGATCATCAGCGGCTATAATAGCCCGCCATGATGAGAAAATGTGCCGCCCTGATTCTGTTGCTGCTCATCGCAGCCGCCTGCGAACCACTGGCTCCCGCGCCGACTGCCCAGGTGATTATCGTCACCCCGGTGCCGACACGCACGCCGCCGCCCACCGCGACGACCCCGCCGACGCGCACACCGCTGCCGTCGCCGACGCCGGATTACACGCCGACTCCTTCACCTTCGCCCTGTGAGGCGGAAGGCGGCTCGATGCTGGCGTTCGACGACTTCCAGAGCGACGTCGCCGGGGAAAACCTGCGCTACCGCGTCTATATCCCGCCCTGTTACCTCGAATCCGAGAAGCGTTATCCACTGGTGATTTTGCTGCACGGCCAGGGGACCAACGAACTCCAGTGGGACCGGTTGGGCATGGACGAGGCGCTGGACCAGGGCATGCGCCTGGGGGTGGTCGGGCCGATGATCCTGGTGATGCCCTACACCGGCGGCATCGCCAACCGGGACAGCTTCCCGCCCAATCCCTCTTACGAGACGGTCATTCTGGACGAACTGCTCCCGGCCATCGAGCGCGACTTCTGTACCGTGAATCAGGCCCCGTACCGGGCCATCGGCGGCATCTCGCGCGGCGGATTCTGGGCCTACAGCATCGCTCTGCGTCATCCCGACGTCTTCGGCAGGGTGGGCGGCCACAGCGCGGTCTTCGACGAGGATAATGCGCCCCCGGCCTTCAATCCGCTCGACCTGGCACTGAACGACACGTTTTTGCCCGACGCCAACCTCAAGATGTACCTGGATAACGCGGCCAATGACCTCGCCGGGGTAGGCCAGCAGTTGTTTTCGAGCCGCTTGAGCGCGCGCGGCATCGCCCACACCTATCTCATCCACCCGGTCGGCGACCACAGCGACGATTACTGGCAGGCCCACATCAACGACTATCTGGCTTTTTACGGCAAGGATTGGCCGCGCACCATGGCGGAACTACCCAGCTGCCGCGAACCGAGTCCCTGACGATCTGGCGGTCAGGCTTTCGACATCCAGTCGATCAGATCACGGCGGACCGCCTCTTGCTGGGCGCGTTCCAGCGTGGCCGGGTCCGACCGCAGCAGACTCAACCCGGTCGCCAGATGACGCTGCATCAGACGCGCTTGCCAGCGGGGGTAATACAGCCAGCGCTTCCAGTCCGTATTCGCCAGGTCGTAGGTGCGGGCGACTTCGCTGGATGGTGGGAAGAACCGGGCGAGGATCGCCCACCAGCGCTGAGCCGGGTCGGGGGACTGCCAGACCTCGGCCAGCCCGGAGGACGTCTTGAGTCCGGCCATCGTGGTTTCGAGCACGTTGGTGATGCCATAATTCAGAAACTCGGGGGCGATTCCCTGCGGGCAGAGCTGCGCGAAGACCGCTTCCGGCGCGATCGGTCCGTAGAATTCGGAGGCAATGCGCAGCATCATATAGACCTGACGGGTACAACCCCAGGCGCGGCAGTCGGCCACCACCTGAGTCCAGGGGACCTCGCGGGCCGCAATCACCTCGCACATGTCACACAGCGCCCGCAGGCCCACGTTAAACAGATGATTGCAGGCGGCGTGCAGCGCCAGATAAATGAGCAGGTGTTCGACGGACAGAGTCTCCGCCGCCGTGCCGTCGATGTCGATCCGCTGGGCCTGTGCCCACACCGAGTCATAATCGATGTGCAGGCTGCCCTGGGGCGTCACCAGGCGCTGATGCAGTTCGACCGGCAGCCATTCGGGGTGGACATAGGGCACCAGATGGTGATGCTGCTGGTCGTAATCCGGCGGGTAGTCATGGCTGGTATCGCGCGTGTAACCCAGTTCCGTCAGAATGTGCGCGGCCTGCATAATCTGGTCCGGCGGAATGAGCAGGTCGAAGTCAGTGTACGCGCGCAGCACGGGTTGATCATACACCGCCTGCCCCAGCGCATAGCCTTTCAGAATCAGGGCACGAATTCCGGCAGCGTCCAAGGCGGCCAGAACAGCCGCAAGCTGCTGCGGGTAGACAAACTCGTAAAATAGAGCTTGTTCGGCGGCTTCACGTTCCAGGCGATCGCGCAGCGGACTGGCGGCGCCGAGTTGGATCAGCCCCCGGTAGAGCACCATTTTCAGGTGATGAGTCTCCGCCAGGTTGTACAGCCGCTGTGGGTCGCTGCCATCGGCCAGCAGCGCGGCGGCATGCACCTGCTGATCTGCGCTCAGGTGTCGGCGAGACGCAGTGATGAGCAGGTCGAGTTCGCGGTCAAGATGCAGGCGTCTCTGGAATGATAACAAGTTCCTGCTCCAGCAAGCTGTGGATCATGCGCTGTATGTCAGCTTTCAACTGCTCAGTTTGGGCCTTCGGGTACAGGTCCTGAAGCTGTTGGATCAAACCGGCGACGGGCGTGCGACCATCACACAATTCCCATAGAATACCCGCCGTGGCCGCCAGGGTGATCGCCTGATGTTCGGTTTGATTGTAAAGCAGCCAGCGACCGTCCGGCAAGACCGTTGCTTTCCAGGTGTGAGCTTTACACACCATTAACGTTTCAGAAAGGTAACTTGACAATATACGCCTCTCTTGCCACACTATCAACAGAAATTGTGTAATGCTTTAAGTTATCATGCAACTAAAATCGTGTCATTTAGAAAAATTTAGGTTATTTTTAGTTCTCTAGACGAAACTTTAGTTAAGCTATTACTACCGTTGAGGAGCACGATGGTCACAAATAACCACGAAGCAAAACATCCCGAACCAGAGTTGATGCCGCGCCGCGAATTTATTCGTAAAAGCCTTGTGGCTTCAGGCGGTGCATTCGTGAGCATGGGCACACTCGGTAAAATCTCCTTACCGGAACTGACGGCCTCGATGAAGCCCCGGCAGCCTTCTTCGGGCGATGAAAAGGATGACGGCGGCTGGAAACCAAGCAGCAGTACGGATAACTACGGTGGCCGCTATGGGATTAGCCGTCTTGAATCCGCTGTAGAAACCGATCTGGATCAATAGCCGAAGCAGCAGCGCAGTTTGACGCTGCTGTTCTTTTTGTTTGTATGGCCGATACTTTCCAGATCGCCGCTTATCCTTTCCGCATCGGCCTGTATCCTCAATTAACCGCATTTGAGCGCGTCTTGACGCAGGTGCTGGCCGCCTTTCGTGTGCTGCAACCTCCTTCCAGTCCTGTGCCGCCTCATGATCCCTTTGAGTATTACACCCGTTTTGGGATGCTGCGCAGCGCAGCCGATCAGAATATCTATCAAGTCGATATTCACCTTGATCCCGATGCCGATTGGGTCGATCCTATCCGCCTGGTCGATGCCTTCGAGCCGCAGATCGTGAATCAGGCGGTACGCGAATCGCCGCTGTCTCTCTGGATTCACGGGGCATGTCTGCTGCGTGGAAAGGAACCCATCCTGCTGGTCGCCAGCACAGGGGCCGGCAAGACGACGCTCAGCCTCGGCTTACTGCATCAAGGCTACCGGCTGCTGACAGATGATATTATCCTGGTCAACCCCGAGACGCAGCAACTGCTGCCGCTGCCCCGCTGCCCCAAATATCGCGCCGACGCGCTCGAAAACCTGCGGTCAATCGGGTTTGACCTGGAATACGAAGCCCGGACCCTCGGTCATTATGTGCTGCTGCCGCCGCGCTACTTCCAGCTTCAGCCCGTAGCGCACCCGATTCGGCGCGTGTATGCCCTCCAACGGGACACCGAGGCTGCACCCGGTCTCCGTCCGCTGAGCCTGAGTGACGGTTTGCTGGCGCTGATCCCGCATTCCAATCTGCTGGCGATCGACCCGGAACTGACGCTGGCCGCCCGGCTGTTTGCGGAGACACAGTTCTGGAGTATGAATCTGAGCGATTTCGCAGGGGACATCCGCCAGATTGCACTTTAAGGGCAGATGCCCCTGGTAAGCCCTGCTTGCCGCAGGTGACAATCACAGGTACTATGAGGATCGCCGCATTATTTTATTAGCATCTGGAGGTTAACTCCCCTATGAAGGCAGTTATTCTGGCAGCAGGTCAGGGAACCCGACTGCGGCCTGTCACGCTCACGATGCCGAAACCGCTGGTTCCGGTGGCGAACAAAGCATTGATTGAATATGCCATCGACATCCTGAGAGGGTCCGGCTACAACCACATTGGCATCATCGTCAATGACCTGGACTCGCCCATCTGCAAACAGCTTGGCGACGGGAAAAAACTGGGGGTGAAGTTGGAGTATATCGTGCAGGCAGAGCAGCTGGGCCTGGCCCATGCCGTCAACCTGGCGCAGCCCTTTGTGGGTGACGATCCTTTCTGCGTCTTCCTGGGTGATAACGTCTTTCAGGACAAGATGGAAAGCCTGCTGGAAACCTTCGAAGAATCGGATGCCGAAGCTGCGGTCGCGCTGGGCGAAGTCTCGGACCCCAGCCGATTCGGGATCGCGGCTCTGAGCGAAAATTATGATCGGATCAACCGGGTGGTGGAGAAGCCAAAAGACGCGCCGTCGAATCTGGCAATCTCCGGGGTCTATCTGTTCCGCAAGTCGATCTTCGAGGCGATTGCGAATATCAAACCCTCCTGGCGCAACGAACTGGAAATCACCGACGCCATCCAGTGGCTGATCACCCAGGGCCATAAGGTGCGCCCGTATATCATTAAAGGCTGGTGGATGGATGCCGGGAAGCCCGATGCCATCATCCAGGCCAATCAACTGGTGCTCGGCGAACTCCCGTACACGCCGCCGCCGGAGGATAAGCTGCAAATCCGGGGCAACTCGGAAGTCTCGCACCGGGTTATCCTGGGCAAAGGCAGCCAGATTATCGACAGCGTGGTGCGCGGGCCGGTGATTATCGGCGATGGGGTGATGATCAAGAACAGTTATGTCGGACCCTATACCTCGCTCGGTGATCATGTCATCATCGAAGGCAGCGAGATCGAGGCCAGCATCGTCATGAAGGACTGCGTCATCCGCAACATACCAGGGCGAATCGATTCGAGCCTGCTGGCGGATAACTCGCAAGTGACCTCGGCGGGACATGTGCCGGATGCGCACCGGTTTATCCTGGCCGAAAACAGCTACGTCCAGTTGTAACCCGCTCTGCGTCGGGGGCAGGCTGTTGGCAGTATGCTGCGGAGTCTGCCCCGATCACTGCAATGCCCCTGGAACGCACGTTCATGATGCCGAAAATCGCGGATTTCACTGGCAAACAGCCTGCATGTGGCCGTTCATGTTGTGTTATGATTGGAGCCGATAATACAACCTTGCGAGGCAGGAAACAGATACAATGAAGATTCTGGTGGGGTATGCGACCGAATATGGTTCGACTGCCGAGATCGCTGAGTTTATTGGTCATGAACTGGAACATCGCGATTTCCAGATCGACGTGCGTAATGTCAAAGATATTCAATCGGTCAAGGGCTATGACGCATTTGTGCTGGGGTCGGCCATTCATGCGGGCATGTGGCTCTCCGAGATGTCCCAGTTTCTGGATCGTTTTCAGAAAGACCTGAAAGGTGTGCCGATTGCCTTCTTTATTACCTGCATCCGCGTGCTGGAAGGGGGCGGCTATGACCACTGTCTGCGCGAGTACGTCAACCATCGCGTGCTGGACCTGCTGAATGTGAAGGCGCTGACCGCTTTTGCCGGACGGCTGGAGCTGGACGCAGTCGATTGGGAAGATCGCTGGACGCTGGCGGCGCGTTACGACGGTAAGGAGCCACCCGGCATGTATAACAGCGATTTTCGGGATTGGGATAAAATCCAGACCTGGGCACGGAAGGTGGCGGATACCCTGCTGCCTGCCTGAAATCCAATCAGCCGAAAAACGTAAATCCTCACCGGCGCGTGGTGACTTCCTGCACTGCGTACTCCCGCCTGCCGTGCGTTACGCTTGAAGAATATTTCTGGCGAAAGGCGCGCGGCATGAACATCCTCGTTGGTTACGCAAGCGCTCACGGCTCCACCGCAGAAATCGCCCGGTTTATGGGTGCGATCTTTCAGGAACATCATTTTCAGGTGCATGTCGCCGACGTGGAATCGCTGGGTGCCGCCGATGGTTATGCTGCGGTCATACTCGGCTCCGCCATTCACGCCGGGACCATTCTACCGTCCATGCGGACCTACGTGCGCCGCCATAAAGATGATCTGACCTTAAAGAGTGTTTATTTCTGGATCGCCTGCATCCGCGTGATTGAGCCGGGCGGCTGCCGCCATGCACGGGAGAACTACATTCCTTACGAGATCGCGCCGGGGATCAACCCGGCCCGGGTCGCAGCCTTCTCCGGGCGGGTCGAACTGGCGGAACTCCAGCCGGGCGAGCGTTGGGCACTGGCGCTGGATTATGACGGCACTCAGCCTTCGGAACCCTTCGATGGCGATTACCGCGACTGGGATGCGATTCGGGCCTGGACTCTGGAAGTCGCCGCTGAGTTATCCACTCCACAATCGAGCAGCGAATCGTCGATCGCAGCGAATTGAATCGGCGCGCATCGCCTGAGCGGGAGCCGCGTCTGAGGAGGATTCAAGCCTCTGTTCGCGGCATTTTGCTACTTGAAAATCGAACAAAAGTTCTATATAATCTACTATATTGAACCAGCTTTTGTCCTTGACCCATTAGCAGACCAGGTGCACTCGTGATCACGATTCAGGAACGCTCACTTGTGAATGAGATTGCGTCGATTGTCCGGGATGCCTGCGCGCGGGAAACGAATATTTTCGGTTATGGCATGTGGACTCATCACATCATGGAGGTCGTTCGCTACAGCCGGGTGCTGGCGCGCCTGTGCGGAGCGGACGAGGAGATCGTCGTGCTGGCCGCGCTGCTTCATGATTATGCGGCGGTCAAAGACGAAGCTCTGTATGCTGATCATCATGTGCATGGCCCGCGAGAAGCCGAAAAGCTGCTGATGAGCCTGGGGTACCCGCCGGAGCGGATTGAAGCGGTGAAGCACTGCATCGCCGCACATCGCGCCAGCGTCCCGACCCGGCGGCAGACTCTGGAGGCGCAGTGCCTGGCGGATGCCGACGCGATGGCGCATATCGCCCAGGTTCCGTCGCTGATGCGCATGGTCTTTGTCGAGCGCGGGTTGGGAATCGATGAGGGCACGCGCTGGGTGCGGGCCAAATTGGAACGAAGCTGGAAGAAGCTCAGCCCGCTGGCCCAGGAGATGATGCGCGATAAATACTGCGCCGTGCTGAAAACCCTCAATTGTGACCTGGATGCCGCCTAAGGACACTCGAAAAAGTGCCGGGTACTGAGTGCTGAGTTTTTGAGCAAGAAATTGCACTCAACATCCATAAGAAGAATTGCTTCGTTCGTACTTACGTGCCGTTGAAAAAGTGCGGAGTGCGGAGTCTTTGAACCTGAAATCGCGACCCGCACCGCAGGCAGCTTTTTCGCCTGAACTTAAGGTACGTAATCCTCTTCACGTAAAATTATCCAGCGCCCATGCCAGTTCCTCCGGCGTTGGGGCATAATTGCCCACCCGCCGCACCACCAGCCCGCTGGCATAATTCGCTAAGGTAACCGCTTCGGCATAGGGCGCGCCCGCCGCCGCCGCCAGCGTCATCACCGCAATCGAAGTATCGCCCGCGCCGACGACATCATAGACATCGCTGACCGCCGGGCTGGGACAATGATGGACCACGCCGCCTTGCAGGGCAATCGTCGCCCCTTCCGGCCCGCGCGTGATGACCATCGCCCCGGTCAATTGCAGACGAGTGTACAGCTCACGCGCGGCTTCGCTGAAGGCTTCATCCCCGACCAGTGTGCGCCGCAGATAGATCTGCGCATCGTCGGCGTTGCATTTCACCAGCCCGAAATGGTGATAGGGGTCCAGTTCGCCCTGGGTGTCGGCGGTGAGCAGCAGCCCACGTGCGTCGGCCAGCGCGCGAATCGCGTCGACCAGCGTTTCCGTCAGCAGACCCCCGTGATAATCCGAAACCAGCAGCGCATCGGCCCCGGCACTGGTTTTTTCGATGAGCGTGCGCACCTGGGAGGCGATGCCTTGCGGGACCGGTTCCCGTGAGAGTGTGTCGAGCCGGGCCACCTGCTGCGGGAAACGCAGGCCCATCTGCGCCATCAGCCGCATTTTGACGGTCGTCGGGCGGGCCGGGTCACGCACCAGGGCATTGGTTTCGATGCCATGCGCTTCCAGCACCTGACGCAGCTGCGTCGCCGCGGTATCCGCCCCGGTGACGCCGATCTGAATCGCCGTGCTGCCCAGCCGGGTGATGTTGGCCGCCGGGTTCGCCGCGCCGCCGGGGATAATCTGGCGCGACTCGAATTCAAGGATGGGCACGGGTGCTTCGCGGCTCATGCGCATGGCCCGGCCAAAGACGTATTCATCTAGGAGGACATCACCGACGACCAGGATACGCTGTCCGGCCAGTTTGGGAATCCAGTGTTTGAGCGTACCGTTCAAATCAAATCACCTGTTCGCGGACACCGGTAAGTGATGCTGCACTTCAGTCTAACCGGCATGATAGGTTTTGTGCCAGGCGAAAATAACACTTCTTCACGCCCCGTCCGTTTGCCATCCGTCGGCATAGCTCAGGCCGTCCATCTGTTTCTTGATGACTCATATATCGTGCTGGAGCATCGTCACCATAATCATGGTACATCTCCTGGTGCCTCATCCGAAACAGTACGAGCCTACCTACTACCATTGAGACCACTTTACATCAATTCTTATTGCCATCCCACCCGCGCCTTTTCCGGTCATCCTGAAACCATGATCTCGACGTCTTTTCGCAGCCAACTGGAACCTGTAAACGGCCCGCCGGATTGCCAGCGTTGCCGCCGTACCCCCTCGGCGGCGGCACAACAGGATGTATCCATCCCCCACCAAAATAGCAAACCCATGCGATTATCTTCTTTCAGGTCGGAAACACAGGCCTGATGGTTGGCCTCGCCCCGTTGTGCTTGGCACACCACGCCATAACACAGTGAGACACTCCCGCACGACACAAAAAACCCCTTCTCCACGAGGGAGAAGGGGCGAGGAGATGAGAGCCTGAGTCCCTATTCTTCCGTCGTAATCTCGTAAGCCGTGCCCTCGACCACGACGATCACGCGCTCGCCCAGGGCTAAGAACGCGCCCAGCTCCGGCTGTTCGGACAACAGGTCGAAATAGGCGTCGCTCAGGAAGGCGATCTTGACCGTCTCCATCGTGTCCGGTTCGAAGGTCGTGTCGGTCCACACGCCGTCCTGGAGCAGGAAGGTTTTCCCGTTGACCGTCTGAATCGGGCTGATTTCGTCGCGCATGAGGCCTTCGGTATCGGCGTCGTAGCCCAGCGTCCCGTCCGCAGCAGTCATGGTTGCAGCGGGCATCGCCTCGCCACCCGCGAATCCACCCGCGCCGCTCTGCGCTTTCGCCGTGTTCTGCGAGCGCAGGCTGGGCATGGGCGCTTCGGCGGCCTGCAAATTCAGCGTCGTGCTGGCAGCATCGACGGCGCTGGCTCCGGTGACGGTGTCGGCCAGCACCTGCGCTTCTTCGGCGAAGTTCGAGGCAGCCCGTTCGCGGCCTGCCTGCGACAGAATATCGTCTTCCTCGATCAGGAAGCTGGTATAGGGCGTGATGATGCCGTAGCGCACGCTCAGACTGACCACGCTGTCCACCAGTTCCTTGCTTTCTCCGTTGAGGCGGATCTTGTTGAGCAGGTCCCCGATGCGGCGCGTCGCCCACAACTGCGCGATGAACGGTTCGCCCCCGGCGCGCCCACGAAAATCCTGGGAGTCGTAGGTGAAGGTCTGTGTCGTCTGATCGACTTTCCCGCGCAGCGTAATCGCCACGTCGTCGGCGGACCCGCGGTAGCGCCCCACCAGCGTCAGTTGTTCCCCGGCGAACAGGTCCGGCAGCGTCGTCGGGTAAATCCAGTCGGTGACCAGTGCATTGTCGAAATCGAGTTCGACGTCGGTCAGCACCGGCGCGCTGATCTTGGTGTACAGGCTGGCAACTTTTTCGTCGATGCGCTCGCCGGGCCGGACATAACTGCCCGTACCGCGATGATCACGCACGATCGAATCCAGCAGGAAAGTATCGACGTCATCGCCCACGCCGAAGGTGAACACGCGCGAGTTGCCGGGCGCGGCCTGTTCCAGGTTGTCGAGGATGCGCGCCGAGTCGGTTTCGCCTTCGGTCGCCAGCCCATCGGTCATAAACAGGATCGTCGCCGGTCGTTCGCCGACCATGTCGAAGGCTTCCAGCAGCGCCCCGTTGATGTCGGTGCCTCCGATGGCTTCCTGCCCCTTGATCCAGTCGATCGCGCCGCGTGCCTGTGAGGGTGACTCCATGTTGTTGCTGTAGACGCGCCAGCCGGTGCTGAACAGGATCAGGTTAAAGCGGTCCTGCGGGTTGAGGTTCTCCAGCACGTAGGTCGCAGCTTGGCGTGCCTGGTCCCACTTCTGTCCGTCCATGCTCCCGGATTGATCCAGCACGACGATTACGTCCTTGGGGATGACCTGCTCGGCTTCGATCTTGAGCGGCGGCTGGACCAGCAGCATAAAGAAGCCATCGTCGCTGGCGCTTTCGCGGTAGGTCAGCAGGTTGAGGTTGATCGTGTCACTGGCGATGCCGTAAAACAGGCTGAAATCGGATTCGGGCACGTACTGATAGGCTTCGAACCCGGCGCGGAAGGCCTTGTCAGTATCCTGGGCGCGGCTGATGGCGACATCGTGCGTCGGCGAGTAGATGCTGCTGATCGAGTCGCGTCCGCTGACGCTGACGGCGATGCTCATCTCCTCGACGGGACGGTGGCCGGTCGTATTCAGCGGGTACGTCACGTGGATCAGCCCGTTATCGACTTCCAGCACCTGCGAGTAGGAAATCTCGATGCGGCGCTTATCGCCTGGTGGGATGGGGAAGACGTTGGCCTGGATGACATCGTTCCCAACGTATTCCAGCAGGGCCGGGTCGCGGTACTGGCGCACGATGCGGTCATAAATGCCCCGCGCTTCGTCGGCCCGCAGGATCTTGGCGTCGATGGGCTGACCATCCACCCACATCGTCAGTTGATCGACGGTGGCCCCTTTGGGCAGCGGGAAGATGAACGTCCCCTCGGCCAGGGCTTCCCCCTGGTTGGTAAACTGCATCTCCACGTGCGTGGTGGCGATCTGATTGCTGATGTCGATGTGGACCCGGTGATAATCCACCTTCAGCCAGTTCGGGTCGGTAAAGACGCCCCCTGGAGGCGGCACAATAATCTGGGCGCTGGTCGCACCCACGCCGATCACCAATAAAGTCATCAAAACCAGAAGTGATGCGATGCGTTTCATGGAACCCTCCGTACCTTTGCTCATTGTCTGATAGACGTCTGCTAAGATGCTAAAGTTCCATTCGGGCAGGTTATCCGCTCAAAGCGGGTATAATCAAACAGATGACCGCTATCCGAAATCCAGGCTGATGCACCCTATTCAGGACGATTGTTCCGATGCCGGAATGACGCGCGCGATCGAAGCCAATTTCCTGGCGGCGTTTGAGCAGTTCCGCACCCTGCCGCAGGTCCAGATCGTGGAAAGCCCCTATGTGATGCGCATCACCTCCTCCGCCGTGCCGGACCCGCTGGTGAACGGCATTTTGCGCGCCCAGTTCCCCCCGGACTCGGCAGACCGCCATGTCGAGGAAATCGTCGCTTATTTTCGCGAACGCCATTTACCGCTTTTATGGCAGATCTGGCCGTCGACTCGGCCAGACGACCTGGGGGCGCGGCTGGTTGCCGCCGGCCTGAGCGCAGCCGGTTGGAATGCGGGCATGGCGCTGGACCTGCACCAGGTGGCTGACCCTCTGCCTCTGCCGCCCGATCTCACCATCCAGTCGGTTGAAAATGAGGTCCACCTTCAGCAGTGGCTGCGCACCCTCAGCGCCGGGTTCGAACTGCAAGCCGAGGTGGTCAACCTGCTGGAAACGCTGAGCCGACAAGCAGGCTTCGGCGGCGGGGCCGCGTTTCAGAATTACGTCGGGTTCGTAGCGGACCAGCCCGCAGCCTGTGCCTCGATGATCTTCGGAGCCGGAGTCGCCGGGATCTATAATGTCGTGACGCTGCCGGATGTGCGCGGGCTCGGCCTCGGTACGGCGCTTACCTACCGGGCGCTGCTCGATGCCCGCAGCCAGGGCTACCGGATCGCCATTCTGCATTCCACGCAGATGGGTTACTCCATCTACTATCGCCTGGGCTTCCGGGAATACTTCACCATCCACAAGTATTTCAGTGAAGCGCCTTACGGACTCACGCACCGTCTAAAATAAAACAGGACCTGCAATCAAAATCGGTTTTGTGGCTCTCGTCTCCCCACTGAAAGCAGGCGCGCTCGCGCAAAGCGGACAAAACCAATCCAGATGTGTCTACAAGTCAGTGACATTTGCCATTACAATGGGGGTCGTCGATGTGGAGGTAAGGAAACATGATGAGTGTATCGGACGACAACCCGATTCCGCAGACGAAAAAGCTGGCTCTGGGAGCCGTCACTCTGGTGCTGTGGCTGGCGACAGTCGCCCTGGGATTCCTGGCCTTTGTAGCCTTTCAGGACATTTTGACGACTGGCGTCGCCTTCTTGATTGCCCGTCAGCCGGACATCGGTGTGGTCGCCGCGCGCGGGTGGATTACCACCGCCCGCAACGTGAGCACGATTCTGGGCGGTCTGGGCTGGCTGGCGATCATGGTGGGCGGCATGGAATATCATTTCCGGCATGTCGGCCAGCGCGGTTCCTGGCGCATGTTTGCCTGGACGCTGGGCATCGAACTGGCGTTGATCGTCGGCGGCGCTCTGTTGGTTTAGGACATGGGTCTTTTACCGCTGAGCTTGTCTGCGCCGGGGCGGACTGTCCCTCGCCCCCGCTCGGATACGCCCCTTCCTTAATCTCCCCTCAAAAACATCCCCAGAACGCGCTGCGCTGACGCGGGATAAATAGCCGCACCGCCGCACCGTGTCAAATGATGCGGCTTTTGATGCATTCTATC
>JAIOHO010000161.1 GCA_019912905.1 Anaerolineae bacterium | reverse complement strand
AATGGCAAAATCGCGGACAGAATTGATGGTGGATCGTCTGCGTGACCTTCAAGCCACCACGCCAGAGATCGAAGGTGCTGGGGTGGTGAGTGTCGATGGCCTGATTATGGCTTCTTCGCTTCCCGCAGGTGTTGAGGAAGACCGTGTGTCGGCAATGTCGGCAGCAATGATCTCGCTGGGCGAACGCATCGCCGGCGAACTCGGGCGAGGCTCTCTCGACCAGGTCCACATCAAGGGCAATGGGGGTTATGTCATTCTCATGGCAGTGGGTGAAGAAGCCGTTCTCACCACACTGGTGCGCGAAGGTGCGAAGCTCGGTCTGATCTTTCTGGACATGCGTCGGACTGCCAGCGATCTCGAGAAGTTGATCTAACCGCAGATTACCGCTATCTCTGCGACTATTCCATGCAGCCGAACACACGGCGGGGATCACACGAGGTGCTCGAAAATCCCCGCCGGTGTTTTTGTTGTGTAAAGAGGTGCTGATGCCAAAGCCAAAGTACATTTTCTGCACGGGTGGGGTGGTCAGTTCAGTCGGGAAGGGCGTCACGGCTGCTGCCATCGGTCGCATCCTCAAAGCGCGCGGCCTTAAGGTGGCCGTTCAGAAGCTTGACCCTTATCTGAACGTGGACCCTGGCACCATGAGTCCTTACCAGCACGGCGAGGTGTTTGTGACTGCGGACGGCGCGGAAACAGACCTCGATCTGGGACATTACGAGCGGTTCATCGACGAAGAACTGGGCCGGGCTTCCAATGTGACTGCTGGGCAGGTCTACAGCCGGGTGATCGACAAGGAACGCCGGGGCGACTTTCTGGGCGGCACAATCCAGGTTGTTCCACACATTACCAATGAAATCAAGCGTCAGATCGCCAGTGTGGGCAAGATCAACAATGTGGATGTCGTGCTGGTTGAAGTCGGTGGCACGGTCGGCGATATTGAAGGGCTGCCCTTTCTCGAAGCGATCCGCCAGATGCGCATGAGCCTGCATCGAAATGATACGCTTTCTGTGCATGTGACGTTTCTGCCCTATATCGGTGCCACCAAAGAGCTGAAGACCAAGCCCACGCAGCATAGTGTACGCGAGCTGCGCGGGATTGGCATTAACCCCCAGGTGATTATCGCCCGAACCGATTACGAAGTCAGCCAGGATGTGATCAACAAGATCGCCTTGTTTTGCGATGTAGAAAACGAGGCGGTCATCCCCCTGGTGACGACTGATCTGTTGTATGAAGTCCCGCTGGTGCTTGAAGATGCCGGGTTAGGCGATTATCTGGTCCAGCAGCTTGAGCTGGAAAGCCAGAGGCCCAGGCTCGATGATTGGCGGCAGATGATTGTCAAAATGCGCTCCGCAGCAGATCCGGTCCGTATCGCCATCGTCGGCAAGTATGTGGAACTGCACGATGCTTATATGAGCGTGCGGGAAGCCCTGTTCCACGCCGCCACTGCGAACGGGCACCAGGTAGAAATCGAGTGGATTTATTCGGGGGACCTGGAGCGTGAAAAAGGCTGGGATCGGCTGGCGGTCGCAGATGGTATCGTTGTGCCGGGCGGATTCGGCGAACGGGGGGTCGAGGGCAAAGTCCTGGCGGCGCGCTACGCCCGTGAACATCAGATTCCTTACCTGGGCCTGTGCCTCGGCATGCAGGTGATGTGCATCGAGTTTGCGCGCAATGTGATCGGACTCGAAGATGCCAGCAGTTCAGAACTCAACCTGCATTCGCCCCATCCGGTGATTGACCTGATGCTGGAACAGCGCGAGATCGCTGATATGGGCGGGACGATGCGCCTGGGTATCTACCCCTGCAAGCTTGAAGCGGGAACGCTCGCCGGGAGTCTTTACCGGCCAGTGACCGAAGTTCAGGAACGGCACCGGCACCGCTTCGAGTTTAACAATCTTTATCGGGGTCAGTTTGAGCAGCAGGGTATGACATTTAGCGGCCTCAGCCCCGACGGGAATCTGGTCGAAATCGCGGAAATCAGCAGTCATCCGTTTATGATCGGCAGTCAGTTTCATCCTGAATTCCGCAGCCGACCGAACCAACCACATCCTCTGTTCATCGGGTTGATTAAAGCCGCGATTCAATATCGGCGGCAGTCGAATACAGAGGTCAACGGTCACAGCCCACAGGAAATCCCTGCGCAGACACCGCAAGAAAACTCGCTCAATTAAGGAAAAGATGGTATGTCTGTTGAAAGTTTTATCCGCGCGATGCCGAAAGTGGAACCACATGTCCATCTGGAAGGCGCG
Organism: Anaerolineae bacterium; assembly: GCA_019912905.1. Lineage (GTDB taxonomy): Bacteria > Chloroflexota > Anaerolineae > Aggregatilineales > Phototrophicaceae. The sequence goes on along the minus strand of JAIOHO010000161.1, from coordinate 90 downwards.
ATACAAAAGGACCGGCTGCTCGTCATCGCAGAACAAAACGAGATAGCCGAAGAAATCAAGCACTTCGGAGATTGGGTCGCACTGCTGGAC
>JAIOHO010000160.1 GCA_019912905.1 Anaerolineae bacterium | reverse complement strand
AAAGTGTCAGGTTCTCAGCTACAAAATACCTATGACCTCTTTTGACCTAACCCATGATTTTGATGCGTTTGCCCTGGCCCTGATAATGGCAGAAGTTGTCTGCGCAATCTTCGATTGTTATAATTTGCACAATTAGGCAGGAGGTTGAAGTTGCTTCTATCCAGTCAACTCGCACCTTGACAGCGCCACCGGTCGGGAGAGCAGGTTGGGGTGGTGGACTGGTCCCGGAAGGACGATGCCCTTGCCGGGTTCAAACCAGTCAGTATCTCCTCAAGTGATCTAACCATAACCGGCTGCCTCCCGCCGCCCGGTGGAATCTTAGTTGCTGCCTTCTTGCATTGCCATTGTGATCGTCATAGCACACGAAAGGGATACCATGCAACACAAACCTGCACCAGAGATTGGCGTTGATGCGGCCTCAGCCTTCAAGACACGAGTGGGCCTCATCCTGTTTGCAGCCTACGGGTTGGTCTATGCAGGCTTCGTAGCCATCAATACGATCAACCCCAAAGCGATGGGACAAGTTGTTTTCGCCGGATTAAATCTGGCGGTCGTTTACGGCTTTGGCTTGATCATCCTCGCCATTGTGATGGGGCTGATTTACAACGCCATCTGCACGCGCGCCGAAGACCGGATGAACCAGACCGAAGAGGAAATTGATCATGATCTATGAAGCATCGCCCATTGCAGTTGGCCTGTTCGTCGCATTTGTTGTGCTCGTGCTCTGGATTTCTTTTTATTTTGCCAGACGCACAAAGGACGCTAAAGATTATTACGCCGCCGGCGGTAAGATTCACTGGGCCGTCAACGGGGTTGCCTTTGCTGGCGATTATCTGTCGGCAGCTTCCTTCCTGGGAATTGCCGGGATGATTGCTTTTTATGGCTACGATGGGTTTCTTTATTCCATTGGTTTTTTGGCAGGCTGGGTCGTCGCGTTATTTGTGGTTGCCGAACCCCTCAAACGATTGGGGAAATACACGCTTTCGGATGCGCTCGATGCCGCATTCAATTCCAAAGGCATTCAGTTGATGGCTGGCATCAGCGCGCTAGTGGTTTCCGTTTGTTACCTGATTCCGCAGATGGTGGGCGCGGGCGCACTGGTCACGCCGCTGCTGGGCCTGCCGCATTATGCGGGCGTGCTGATCGTCGGCATCATCGTCATCCTGATCGTCGCGACCGCTGGAATGGCATCCACCACCTACGTTCAGTTTCTCAAGGGCGGTCTGCTGATTATCTTCTCGACCATCCTGACCATCGCCTTGCTCAACCATGGCTTGTCGCTCAGCCCCAACGAGAATTTTCACGAACCGCTGACCCTGGGCGCGACGGTGGCGGACGATGGCGCTGTGACCGAGGTCGACGATGCCCGTTACGAGATCGTTGATCAGCGTCAGGAGGGGAGTGTCCAGCTCGTTCTCTTGCAGCAGGACGGTGTCCAGACGTGGTGGAGCGTAAACACTGCCGGGGACAACGTTCAATTGCAGGAGACTCTTTCCAGAACGGATACCGCCGATGGGGTATCGCTCTATAATGGCGCTCCCCAGGAAGAAGGCCGCTTCTTTCAGGTGGGCACCTTCGGCAAGCTCATGATGGACGGCCAGGAAGTCGAAAATCTCGACAGCGTTGGCCCCTTCCAGTTCCTGGCAGCGATTCAGGAGAGCGATGTCGTGCGCTTTATCCCCGTCAAATTCGACTACGTGGGTGACAGTGTGACCGTCTGGTACCAGGTAGTCACTCCGGGCGAGAATCTCATGCGCCCGGGTGTCCGCTTCAAGATCGACGAAGGCTCGACGTTCCTGTCCAAGCTGGACTTTGTGTCGCTTATGCTGGCTTTGTTCCTGGGGACGGCGGCGCTGCCCCATATCCTCATTCGTTACTACACCGTACCCAGCCCGCGCGATGCCCGTAAATCGACCATTGTCGCCATTGCCGCTATCGGCGTCTTCTATATCCTGACGCTGTTTATGGGTATGGGGGCGATGGTAAACGGTGTGCTGGATGTGGAAAGCAGCAACATGTCCGCACCGCTGCTGGCGCAGGTTTTTGGCATCGCTCTGTTCGCGATCATCTCCTCGGTAGCTTTTGCGACCGTGCTGGGGACCGTCAGCGGCCTGATTGTGGCGTCGTGCGGCGCAGTGGTCCATGACCTGATGCATCACTTCATGGATATCGATCTGACTGAAAAGGCTCAGGTCAATGCCGGGAAGCTCGTGGCGATTATTGTGGGTGGTCTCGCGATTTTGTTAGGGATTCTCTTCAAGGGCAATAATGTGTCGTTTCTGGTGGGGCTGGCGTTTGCGGTAGCCGCATCTGCGAACCTGCCCTCCATTCTGATGCTGTTGTTCTGGAAGAAGACCACGGCCAAAGGGATTACGGCTTCCATCCTCACGGGGATTGTTTCGTCGCTGGGCCTGATTCTCTTCTCGCCGATGATGTGGGACATCTACGGTCTGGGTGCAGCCAACGCTCCGGTTCCGTTGGAAAATCCTGGCATCATCTCCATCCCGTTGAGTTTCGTGGTGCTGGTGATTGTGTCTTTGATGACCCAGCCCAGGATGGAAACCAAACCTGTAGAATTTAGAAAACAGGTCGCGTAATTGGATGTTTGTGGGCGCGAAGCCACGCTGCTTCGCGCCCTATTTGTGATTCATCCAAGTCAAGTACGTCGAATCAGAATCATTTGCCGCCGCTGCTGCATCTCCGTTGCCCGCCGTCCACCCAAATCCCCAAGAGGGGGAGGAAATCCCGGCAGAAAGAATCGCTGTCACAGGGCGATTCCAGCCACCTTGCCCAAATCTGACATTATTTAACGGGGAACCATAGGTCTGAACCCTGAGATCCTGGTGGATGGCGGGTGATGGCTGGGGAAAAACACCCCTGTGCGGTACAGAGGTGCAAGGGGTTTGAATACCACACCTTAGCCTGGCGTCACCGTAACAGGTCGCCGGTGCCCTAATCCCGATCGTTCACCTTGTATTTGCGGGCCTCAATCACCCGCCCGTCGATAATCTCCTGATGTTCCTGCACGATCTGCGTGGGAATCATGGATTTGAACAGGCGCAGGCTGCCCAGCAGGATGCCCAGGTCGTCGAGCTGGCCCAGGCCGATCATAAAATCGGGGATCAGATCGAGCGGCGACAGCACGTAGGCCACTGCCGCAATCACGATCAGCTTGTGCCACATGGAAACGCGCGTGTCGAGCAGCAGCCGCCACACCAACCGCGCTTCATAGACAATTCGTTCGAACATGCTTCATTCCCGTCGCTACCATTACCGGATAGAAAGTACGGGCCGCCAGCTTTCCGGGAAGCATTCCAGGACTGAATCGGATCGCTATCGCATTCCCGATGACCGGCAGCCAGAAGCTGAAGACGATGCCGACTATCTTCATCTGCGTAAAGTGCACCCTGGATTATATACGACGCCAGGGCGCATTCGGTTGCGCGCAGGGCGGCCAGGCGGATTCGATGTATACTGGTGAACCGACGCATACATCAATTTGCAGCCGTGCCGAATATGGGAGGCATCAGGAGCCTATCCGGGCGCAAACTGAGGGGAAAGCCAATGAAACGATGGCCGATCTGGATCTGGATAATCTTGCTGGCGGTGCCGCTGTGGGCGCAGGACGGCCTCAACCTGCCGACCTCGCTGTTTGTTCTGACGGCGGAGGGCCGAGTCGATCGCTACGGCCTGGGGGCGGAAGGGGTGCGCTCGATGACCCCGGACACGACCTTCGTCGTGGATTTTGGCGTCGCGCCCGATGGAGTCTGGCTGGCGTACCGCACCGAGCAGGAGCTGATTCTGCGCAATGATTATGCCGACCAGAGCATCACGATTGATGGCGCGCTGGCGGGTGTGCCCTCTGTGCGGGGCCGGGGCGATACCGTCGCCTGGTCCCCGGCGGGGGATGCCATCGCGGTGACGACGCTGACCGGGGGGCGGGTCTACCTCAATGCCGAATCCGACCCGACCGCCGAAACACCTTATACCGCTGTGGATCTGGCCGAAGCGCCGTTCGTGCAGGTGATGTGGTCGCCGGATGGCCGCTACCTGGCGGCGGAAAGTGAGGGCGACATCGGTTGGCTGTACCGCCGCGAAAATCAGAGCATCATCCTCACCAGCGCGATTCCCTCGTCCAGTGGGCTGGCGGGGTATGACGACACGAAGGCCATCTTTGCACCCCAGGAAGGCGGACTGCGCCTGATGGACCTCAGTGCCGCCAATGCTCAATCGGTGCTGCTGGATGAAACCTGGACCTATGCGCTGCCCTACCGCCGGGGCGACGGCACCCTGCTCGTCTTTGGCCGTCAGGCTGACGACCCCGCCGTGCCCGAAGGCTTCGCGCGCCTGGTGGGTCTGCCAGCCGACGAGGTGCGCGTCGATAACCTGGGGGATGTCGCCATCGACCTGACCGGCCTGCACTGGGCACCGGGCGGCGAATTGATGCTGGCCCAGATTGGCAGCGCATTATCCCTGGTCAATCCTGTGGACGCTCAGAATTTCCCGCTGCCGCTGGATAATCTGGTGGCTTACGCCTGGGGGCCGCCGCCGCTGACCCAGGCCGAAGGGGTGACTCTGCCCGCGCCGGGCTTCTTCCTGGCAGCGGATGATGGCGGCACGACTCAGGTGTGGCGCTTGCCGCGTGATGGGTCCGCGCCGGAGGCTGTCACCAGCGAGACGGACTCTATCCGCGAATTTGCCGTGGCACGCGGCGGCAGCCGCATCGCCTATATCAGCGGCGCTCGTCTGCTGGTTCAGGATCTGAATGGGTCTGACCCACAGCCCGCAGCCGATCTTTCGGGCACGGACCGCGCTTTCCCGTCATTCAGCCCGGACGGTCAGCAGATCGCCTATACCGATCACGGCATCTGGATCGTGCCTGCCAGCGGGGGCGAAGCCAGTCCGATTATTGCCGATGACGAGACGGAAGGGTTTGCCCGGCGTTTTACGCGACCCGTGTTTGCCCCCAATATCAACGCCCTGCTGATTCAGGTGGAGCGCGAGACGATTACCGTACCCGCCGTGCTCGACCCGAACACCGGCGAAGTGCTGGAAATTGCCCTGGAGCAGCATGCCGAGTGGCTGAACGATGGCCGTATCATGCTCTATGGCCTGGCCGACGGCCAGCGCCCCGGCGGTCTGTCGATTGCCGGAACCGCCAGCCTGACGCAGCCTGCCCAGTTCCTGCCGGACATTCTGTCGGTGCAGTCCGCCCGTGAGGTTGGGGCCAACCAACTGCGGCTGGTGCTGCCGGAACACCTCATCGGCCCCCAGATGCTGCGTGTGGTGGCCTTCGATGTCACCACCGGCCAGCTTGCGCCGGTTCACACGGGCGGGTTTATGGTGGATGCGGCGCTGTCGCCGGACGGTACCTTCGCCGCCGGGTATGTGGATCAGGCGGGCGACGAGGGGCGCGGTCCGCTGACCTTCCGCGATCTGCAAACCGGCCAGCAGGTCGTACTGGATCGACCCGCCGAGGGCTGGCACTTTGTATGGGCACAGCCCTAGTTAACGTCTTTCTCATAATTAACCGTTATAATCGGATGTTATGAAATCCGACTGTATGAACTAAGGATTTACCGAAATGTCCGGGGAAAGAATTCTCGTCATCGAAGATGAAGCGCGTATCGCGCAGTTTGTCGAGCGCGGCTTGATCTACGAGGGCTACCGCGTCACAGTCGCACGGGATGGCAAAAATGGGCTGGCGACGGCCCGCGACAACCCGCCCGATCTGGTTATCCTGGATTGGATGCTGCCGGGGCTGGATGGTCTGGAAGTATGTAAGCGGCTGCGGGCGGCCAGCGATGTGCCCATCCTGATGCTCACCGCCAAAGACGATATTCAGGACCGCGTGACGGGCCTGGATGCCGGGGCGGATGATTACCTGGTGAAGCCGTTTTCCGTCGATGAACTGCTGGCGCGCATTCGTGCCCTGTTCCGCCGCACGACTCCCACCTCCAGGCCGGATGTGCTGCGCTTTGGCGACCTGACACTCGACACCGGCACCCATCGCGCCTACCGGGGTGAACGCGCCATCGACCTGACCGCCAAGGAATATGAGCTGCTCGAATTGTTTATGCGTAACCCGCGCCAGGTGCTCACGCGCGACGTCATTTTCGACCGCGTCTGGGATTACGACTTTGGCGGTGAGAGCAACATCATCGAAGTCTATGTGCGCTATCTGCGCCAGAAAACCGAGTCCGAAAACGAGCCGCGCCTCATTCATACGGTGCGCGGGGTCGGTTACGTACTGCGCGAGGAATAACGCCCGGCGATGACCTTCCGTACCAAGTTAATCCTGTGGTATTCCGGCCTGCTGGTGATTGTAATCGTCATCTTTGGGGTGTCGGTCTACAGTGTCATGCAGCGCACGCTGGTCGATTCCATCGACCGTGCGCTGTGGGACACCGCCAATCTGGTGACGAACAGCAGCCGGGTGCGTCTGATCGGCGAATTTGGCGCGCCCAACCAGCGGGTGTTTAGCCTGCCCCAGTTGGACCTGTTCCGGGCGTCCGGCGTTGAGGTGCAGGTCTGGTCGCTCGATGGCCCCGCGCCCCGCCTCGAAGCCGCCTCGATCAACATCCGCGAGCTCGACCTGCCACTCAATGACGCCGCGCTGGGCAGCGAGCAGCCGGCCTACGCCAACGTGGTCATGAACGGGCGCGAGATGCGCGTCCTGACCACGCCGATGTTCGCACGCGGCGAACTGCTGGCGAATGTGCAGGCGGTCGCCCTGCTGTCTACGGTCAACGAAGCGCGCGAAAATCTGCTGCTGGTCATGAGCGGCGCGGGCCTGCTGGCGGTTGGGGCGTCGGTGCTGGTGGGCATGTGGCTGTCGCGCCGGGCGCTCAGGCCGATCACCGGCATCACGGCGGCGGCGGCCTCGATTGCGCGCACCGATGATCTCAGCACGCGCCTGAACTGGACCGGCCCGGCGGACGAACTGGGCAATCTGGTGTCGGTGTTTAACGGCATGATGGCCCGTTTGCAGGACCTGTTCAGCGTGCAGCAGCGCTTTGTGGCCGATGTTTCCCACGAACTGCGCACGCCGCTGACGGCCATTCGCGGCAACCTCGACCTCGTCAAACGCTATGGCATGGATGACCTGTCGTTGGAAGCCATCGAGAGCGAAACCGACCGCATGGCGCGGATGGTGAACGATCTGCTGCTGCTGGCGCGGGCCGATTATGGCGGCCTGACACTCGATCTGGAACCGCTCGACCTGGATACGGTTGTGCTGGAAGCGCACCAGCAGGCCCAGGTGCTGGTCAAAGACCGCGACCTGATGGTCATCCTGCGGCAGTTCGAGCCGGTGCGCATCCGGGGGAACGCCGACCGGGTTAAGCAGCTCCTGCTCAATCTGCTCAGCAACGCCATCAAGTTTACGCCGGATGGCGGGCGTATCACCCTTGACCTGTACCGCGACCACGACACAGCGGTGTTGGAGGTCTCCGATACGGGGATCGGCATCGCCGCCGAGGACCTCAAACATATTTTCGAGCGCTTCTGGCAGGCGGATTCGTCACGGGTGCGCGCCACCGGCACCGGCAGCACCGAGAGTTCCGGGCTGGGGCTGTCGATCGTCAAGTGGATTGTCGAAGCGCATGGGGCGACCATTTCTGTGGAGAGCGAACCGGACAAGGGCACGACCTTTACCGTGCGCTTCCCGGTGCTGGCAGAGGGGCCGCACGCGGGTGGGGGGCCGCACATCGATGCGCAGTCGCGCCTGAACCGGCTGCGC
>JAIOHO010000159.1 GCA_019912905.1 Anaerolineae bacterium | reverse complement strand
CGTCAAACGCACCCAGGTCGGCGATCTGCGTGACCGACAGATGACGCGCGGCGGCAGTAGGATCGAGCGGCACAGGATTCAGCAGCGGCGGCGGCACCGGATCAACCCGCAGCGGCTCGCCAAGCCGAAGCTGGTCCCAGGCGGATCGGGCCTCCGAACCTGCCCTCGCGTCCAGATCCACAGGCGGGTGGTCGCAGCGGTCAAGCTGCACCGCGCCCCACGCCCGCACGATGGCCTGCGCGCCGGGCGTCTCCAGATGCGGTTTGAGTTCCAGCGCCTCCAGCAGCCAGTCGAGCCAGCCCCCGGCCCGCCACACGCCCTCGCGGTTCTGCCGGACCTGCCCGCCGACCAGCAGGTAATCCTGCGCCCGCGTCGCCGCCACATACAGCAGGCGCTTGCGCTCGGCGGTTTCACGCAGCCCGACCCGGCCCTCGGCAAATCGATAGGCAAACGGCTTATCCAGCTTATCCGCCTCCGGGTCGTAGACCTTGCAGCACAGACCGGCATCGGGGTCCAGAATGACCGCATCCCCGCCCCGTGCACCCCGTTCCCAGGAGGCATCGACCAGCACCACCACCGGGAATTCCAGCCCCTTGCTGCTGTGGACAGTCATCAGCGTGACCGCGCCTTCGTTATCCAACAGCGCTTCGCCTTCGCGCACCTCGCGCGCGCTCAAATCGCTCAGGTACTGCTCGAATGCGCCCAGGGTGATTTTGCCGCTGCTATCGGCCTTCGCCAGCAGTTTCTCGACGTTGCCCCGGCGGCGCGCCCCATCCGGCAGGCCGGTCAGCGTCGCCAGATAGCCGGTCTGCGCCAGCGCTGCCCGCAGCAGTTCAGAGATGGTCACCCGCCCGGCCAGCGCCGCCAGATGATCAAGCGTTTCAGCCGCAAATTCCAGCAGTTCCAGCTCGTCCGCAGTCACAACCTCCGGCTGATGCAGGGCCTGACTCAGCGGAACACGGCGACCCTCAGCATCCTGAACCCGCCGCAGCGCCAGCAGCGCATCGTCGCTGAGGCCAAACAGCGGCGAGCGCAGCACACTCGCCAGCGCCAGGTTGTCCGCCGGGTTATACAGCGCCTTGAGCAGATTGAGCAGATCCCAGACTTCCGGACGGTTGTAATAGCCGCGCCCGGCCACCGTCACAAACGGCAGGCCCAGCGCCTTAAACACGTCCTCGTACAGGGTGATCTGGCTGGTGGATTGAAACAGCAGGGCCGCGTCGCCATACGCCAGCGGACGAGTCGCACCGGTCTCGCGGTCGAATACCGGGGTCTGATTGGCGACCATGTCCCGCAGCCGCACCGCAATTTCGTAGGCCTCCCAGCGCCGGAAATCGTCGCTGCGCAAGCCGTCTTCGCTTTTGCTGGCATCGACCAGCACAAAGGCCAGCGGCGGACGCGGGTCGGGCGGTTCCTGACGGTGGGCATCCATCGGCGCGCCCAGGTCGGTCTCGTAGGCATACACCGGCCCGGATGGGTCGCGTGTCAGAATGCGCCCGAATATGGCGTTGAAACAATCGACCAGCGGCTGATGCGTGCGGAAGGAGCGGGCCAGGGCAATCTCGGCCCCTGCCCCACCAATGGCCGTCAAATGCTGCCGCGTTTCGAGGAACACGCGCACGTCGGCCCCGCGAAAGGCGTAGATGCTCTGTTTGGGGTCGCCGACGACAAATAGGCTGCCCGGCTGCTGCGGATCGGCCAGCGCCTGCACGATGGTCCACTGCGCCGCGTTGGTATCCTGAAATTCATCGACCAGCAGGTGTTTGAACTCCGCCAGCCGGTAGCGCAACCGGACCGCTTCATGGTCGTTCAGCAAATCGCAAGCCAGCCGTTCCAGGTCGTCGAAATCGAGCTGGCCTTCCTGCTGCTTGGCGGCGGTATAGGCACCCTGCACCCGCCCGATGAGTCGAACCCACAGCGGCAGCAGTTGGGCCGCGCGTTCGTCCAGCGGACCGGGGGGATCGCCAATTTCAGCCGCTGCGGACCTCGCCCGCTCGCGGATCAGTTTGAGTTGATCCTTGGCTTCGGCCAGCCCGTCTTTGCCGCCCCAATTCGCCGCCGATCCGAGGTTGACCTTGATCCTGTCACCCAATTCATTCAGACAGTCCAGGCAGGTGGCAATCGGCATCTCAGGGTTGGACACATCCGCCAGCAGCGGCCAGCAGGCTTCCCAGATACCAAGCAGCTTGTCGTTCTCCGGCCAGCCGCCCGCAGGCTGCCACTGCGCCGCCGCCAGAAACGTCTCGTTCGCCCGCAGTCGAGACACCGATTCCGATGCCGCATATTCCCAGGCCGCGTGCCACCCTTGCAGCAGATTGCCGGACAAATCCGGAAGCGGAGTCGTGGCGAAACTGCGCAGCACGTCCACAATCGCACGGCGGTCGTACTCGCTGAACAGCGCCAGCGCCGGATCGTTTTCCTCCACCAGCCGGCCCATCTCGTCGTCGATGACCGTATCCAGCAGGATGGCTGCATCGACCGCGTCCATGACCCCAAAGTCAGGATCGAGTCCGGCTTCGGCGGCGTTGGCGCGCAGCAGCGTCGTACACAGGCCGTGAATGGTGTCGATGCGCGCGCTTTCCATGCTCGCCAGCCGTCCGGCCCAGACCTGCTGCTCTTTTTCCGACACGGCCTGGCTCAACCGATCTTCGAGGGCACGGCGCACGCGGTCGCGCATCTCCTGAGCGGCTTTGCGGGTAAAGGTGATTGCTACCAGTGCGTTCAGCGGCCAATCGGGATGCGCATCCAGCAGGGCCAGGTAGCGCTCGACCAGCACGCGCGTCTTGCCGGACCCCGCCCCGGCGACGACAATCAGGTTGCGGTCGTGCGTCATAATCGCCCGCTGCTGCTCCCGCGTCAGGTTCACGCGTCATCTCCCTGCGGCTTAAACCGGCTGGTGCTAGCGACCCGGCACAACTGAGAAAACTCACAGTAATGGACGCAGTGCCCGCCGGTCAGTTTGCGCGGCTGCACCGTAAAATCGCCCCGCCGCGATATAGCGGCCAATGTGTCCCCGGGCCTGCTCCAGCGCGTCCCAGCCCTCGTCGTCCAGGCGCAGTTCGCCGCTCGATTTCTGGCTTCGGATGTGCCAGAATAGGCCGCCCAGGACGATCGGGGCATCGTTTCCATATTGCGCTTCCAGGATCTGCTGCGCGGCATGCAGGTAAAGCATCATCTGGAAATTGCGCCCCTCGCGCATGTCGCCCACCGGAATCGGCGACGAGCCGCTCTTGTAATCGACGATGACCACCCCCTCACCGACCCGGTCGATGCGGTCGATGAAGCCCTGCACGCGCAGCCGCTCGGTCTGCCCGTCAATCTCGACCGGAATCGAAACGGACACGCCGCCGTCGGTCGTAAAGGGCTGCTCCTGCATGGCGGGCCAGCGCGGGCCGGGAGCCAGTCGGCGGGTAATCGGACTCTGATCCGAAAAATCGAGGCGTACCAGCGCTTCCAGCCGCCGCAGCAGCACCGCCTGTTCCTCGGCCCACAGCGCGTTATCGGCGAAGCCATGCTCGCGCGGCGCGTTCGCCAGCAGCGGTTCCGCCGCCCGGCGCAGGATGTTCAGCGCCTCATCGAGATTCTCTGGCGCGATTGCCAGGCCCCGCTGCGTGAGTTGGCGGTAGGTCGCTTCGAGAATGGCATGATTGATGGTGCCCAGTTTGGCGGCGTCCAGCCCTTCCTCCGGTTCCTCCAGCGCTTCCAGCCGCAGCAGACGCCGGGCGAAAAAGCGGAAGCCGCACACGCCGTAGTCGTTCAACTGGGTCGCGCTCCACACGCGGTCCGAGCCAAGCTGCGCCGCCGCGTAAGCGATCAGCACCGGGTCCTTCAGCCGCCCGGAATAGCGATCGTGCGCCATCCAACGTGACAGCCGCCGCCGTTCCATTGCCCGCGCATGGTCGATTCGCCTCCAGGCCGAATCAAACTCGCGCAGCGCCCAGGTATAAGCGCCCGGCAGATCGGCCAGGGCTGATTCCCGGCTGAGGCCGTCCGCTGCCGCCAGCAGCACTTCATCCGGCGCTGCCGCCTCGGTGATAGGCACCACCTGCCCTACCCCGATACGCTGCTGCTGAATCAGGGCATCGGCGTCACGGATGGTCGCTGTCACCGCGCGCCACAGGTGACTGGGCAGCCAGGGTGCGCCCTCCTGCACGGTCGGGCGTGACAGAGTCAGCGTCTCGCGGGCCAGGCCCACCAGTTGATAAAACAGGCCGTCGTCAGCGGCACGTTCCGCCTGCGTTTCCAGCACGATGCCGCGCTCGATCAACGCCTGCCGTTCGCTGTCGAGATACAGCGGGTCTTCGGGCAGCGGCGCGGGAAACACGCCTTCCGACAGGCCAGGGATAAACACGTGTGGGTGCGGCAGGCCGCGCGCGTCGGTGACGGTCGTCACCAGCACCCGACCGGTGCGCACCGGCCCGCGCTGGATCGCCGTGTGGTTCACGGCGGTGCGCAGTTCCAGCAAAAACAGCGTCCGGTCCAGCACCCGGTCGGCATGCAGCGCCGCCAGCAGGGTCTCCGCGGCCAGCAGGCTGCGCAGTACCCGCATAAATTCGTCCAGCGCGGTCAGATCGCGGCTGATGAGGTCCGGCGCATCCCCCCGCCGGATTTGCGCAGGCATCCGCAGGCTGTACGACGGCAGCCAATCGTCCCGTTCGTCATCCGGGTCGACCTCGTCATCGCGCCCGATCAGGTCGCGCAGCCAGCGGACATAATCCGCCAGAGCTGCACCGGGGGCTGGCGTCACCTGCTCGAAAAAGGCGCTGAGATGGGTGTGCAGATGCGCCGCCGAATCCCCATCCAGCAGGCTTGCGTCCGCTGAAACGTCCCGGTCTTCGCCAACTGTCAGGGGCTGCCCCGCACTCGTGATAGCATCCAGCCAGTTGGCACGCCCACCGGCGACGATCAGGCGCTGGCTGATCTGGTCGAGCTGTTCGATCTGCTTACTGCCCAGACCCGGAATATCAAAATAGGGCGAGCGCAGCGCATCGAGCAGGTCACGGCGGCGGAAGTCGCTCTCGTACAGGCCGAGCAGATTCAGCAGGCTCATCACTGCCGGGTTCTGGCCGAGCGGGTCGCCCTGATGCAGCGCCAGCGGCACCCCATAGGCGCGACCGAGCGCGGCAAAATGCCCGCCATATCGCGGCCAGTCGCGCAGGGCGATCAGCACGTCATCCGGCTGAGCGCCCGCCAGCAGCAGGCGTTTCACCCGGCGCAGCACTTCGGCGGCTTCCTGAACAGGGTCCGGCGCTTCGAGCAGCATCACCCGTCCATCCGCCGACTGCGGCACTGCCGAGCGCAAAAAAAGGCTGTCCACCACCTGCTGAACGACCGGCGCGCGGCGCGACTCCATCCGCCGGGGTAGTTCGTGTATGACGGGCGGCGTCGGGCTGTACTTCTGAAGCTGGCCGAATGCCTCCACAAAGCGCCTGCCCACCGTCTCCTCGCGGCCCGGCACCGTCGCCAGCATCACCAGCGCGCGGCGGGCGTGTTCGGCCACCTGCATCAACAGGCTGGCCTGAAGCGGGGTGAACTGATCGTAACCATCGACCAGCAGCAGATCGACCTGGCGGCCCATCGGCGCATACGACTCCGTGCGGGCGTATTCGAGGGCCAGCCAGCCCTCCCCTTCCCGGTCCACCAGGTCGTGGGCTTGCAGCGTGGCCTGGTACTGGGCGTAGATGCGGGCGATTTCCGCATCTTTAGCGGATTCAGACACCAGGGCCGCTTTGGTGTACGTATCCGGCGGCACCAGATTCTGTTTCAGTTCGTAGAGGAAGGCGGCCATAATGCGCACGAAACCGGGCGTTTCGGCAATCGTTTCATAAGCATCAAGCTGGCCTGCATTTTTGAGGTTCGTGAGGATGCCGCGCAGCAGGCCGTAGCGCGCCGCATCATCCAGCATCCGCGGCGGACGGCGCGCGATATTCAGCAGGCGGTGATAAAGCTGGTAAAAGGAGAAGAATTCGACGTTGAAGACGACCCGGCGGCCCCCGGCCCGTTCGACCAGCCGCTGGCGAAAGGCATCCTCCTGGCGTTTGCCCGAAACCAGCACCCACACCCGCGCGAAGGGCTGCGCCTCAATCGTGTGGACAAGCTGCTCCAGCACATACTCGGTCTTCCCAGCGCCGACCGGAGCCAGCCAGATCTCGGTGGGCATGTGCTCAGTGCTCGTAAATCAGATCGACAATCCGCCGAACCGCCGCCTGATCGATGCGATCATGCGC
>JAIOHO010000158.1 GCA_019912905.1 Anaerolineae bacterium | reverse complement strand
GGCCCGGGCCGCAGACGGAGGACGAGGGACAGGACGTCCCGGCGTTGGCTTCGCGCAGCCGCCCTTTGCGCACCCAATAGTCGATCATTTCCTGAAGCATGGGGCGCTCGACGCCCAGTTCCCGCGCCATCGCATTCAGGGAGATGGCCCCGGTCTGCTGTTCGAAGTGATTCAGGACCTGCCGCAGCGTCGCCATGTTAAAACCCTCCCAGCAAACCGAGCAGGCGGCCACCCTGATAGACCACCACCGCAGCGGCCCAGGCGATGCTGCCGGTATACAGGATCTGGTACAGGGTCCAGCGTCTGCCGAATTCGTGACGCATGGCCGCGACTGCCGTCATGCAGGGCACGTAAAGCAGGATGAACACGTTGAACGCGACCGCGGACAGCGGCGTAAAGGTGCCGGTCAGGGCGGCGCTCAGGCCGGATGTGTTTTCGGCTTCATCGCCGCTGCCCAGGAAATTGGCTTCGGGCATCGCCAGGCCCGGCAGGACATTGATCGTGCGCGGCACAATGTTGACGATTTCCTGAACGGTCAGCAGGCTGGCTTCGCCGAATGACTGCACGATCTGCCCGGCATCATCCACTAATGAAGGAGTCGGTTCATCGCTACTGGCTTGAGCGGCTTCCGCATCGACGGCATAAATCTGGCTCATGGTGCCGATGATGACTTCTTTGGCGACCAGCCCGGTAATAAGCGACCCGGCGGCTTCCCAGGTGCCGAACCCGGCGGGGGCGAACACCGGCGCGAGAGTCGTGCTGACCGACCCGAACAGGCTTGCCTGCGGCTCGACGGCGTTGAACTGGCGGAGGTCGAGATTGCCGGGCACGGCCAGCAGCAGCCAGATGCCGATCGAACAGGCCAGAATGAGGGTGCCTGCTTTGCGGACGAAACTGCGGGTGCGCTCCCACATCTGCGGCAGCACCGTGCGGGCGCGCGGCATCCGATAGGGCGGCAGCTCCATGACGAATGGCTGCGGGGGGTCGCCCCGGTAAAGGGTGTGTTTCATGACGAAGCCGGTCACCAGGGCCACGCCGATGCCCAGCATGTACAGCGCGAAAATGAGATTGCCCGCCTGAGCGCCGAAGAAGGCTGCCCCGAAGACGACATACACCGGCAGCCGCGCGCCGCAGCTCATGAAGGTCGCCAGAAAGCCGGTCAGCTTGCGGTCGCGTTCGTTTTCCAGCGTGCGCGTGGCATACACTGCCGGGACGGTGCAGCCAAACCCGATCAGCAGCGGTAGAAAGCTCTTGCCGTGCAGCCCCAGCACGCGCATCACGCGGTCCATAACGAAAGCCGCCCGGGCCATGTAACCCGAGTCTTCCAGCAGGGCGATGGCAAAATACAGGAACATCAGCACCGGCACGAAGACCAGCACGCCGCCGACCCCGGCGATGATGCCATCGACCAGCAGCGATTCGATCCACGACCCGCCCAGGCCCAGCGCTGTGATGAGCGCGGCAGCCCAGTGCGTGATGGGTCCGCTGACGACGCTACCCACCCAATCGACCAACGGCGCGCTGACGTTGGCGGTAAATTGAAAGACTACCCACATCAGTACCAGGAAAATCGGCACGCCCCAGATGCGGTGGGTCATGATGCGGTCAGCACGGTCTGATGCAGTTTCCGCTGCCCGGTCCGGGCGAGTAACGGCATGGCCGACCACCTGCGTGATGAACTGGTAGCGCTCGTCGGTGATGAGCGTTTCGGGGTCATCCTCAAGCAAATCTGTGACCCGGGCAATGGCCGCGTCCGCCGCGTCGATCAGTGCCTGTTGGCGGAGGGCTTGCAGGCGGGTGCGGATGTCTTCGTCATTTTCCAGCAGCTTCACCGCCAGCCAGCGCGCCGGATATTTCTCCGTCAGCGCCGGATCGGTTTCGATCTGGGTTTGCAGCGGTTCGATTTCCGCTTCGAGCGCGTCACCATAAGTCAATAACGGCGTGCTGCGCGGCGCGTTGGGGGTGCGCCGGATCGCGGCTTTCAGTTCCTCCAGGCCGATTCCCTGGCTGCCGACCGTCTCGATGACCGCCACGCCGCCTAACTGCTGCGAGAGCTGCTTCAGGTCGATCTGCAAGCCCCGGCTGCGGGCGGTGTCGCTCATATTCAGGGCGACGATCACCTGTGGGCCGAGTTCCAGGATCTGGCAGACCAGATACAGGTTGCGCTCCAGGTTGGCGGCATCGACCACCGTGACGACCATGCCGGGGTGTTCGTGGAGGATAAAATCGCGGGCGATGATTTCTTCCACGGAATACGCGGCCAGGCTGTAGGTGCCGGGCAGATCGACGAGGAGGATTTGCTGAGAGCCGACGTTCAGCCAGCCTTCTTTTTTCTCGACGGTTTTGCCGGGCCAGTTGCCAACGTGCTGATGCGACCCGGTCAGGGCGTTAAAGATCGTGCTCTTGCCGACGTTCGGATTCCCGGCAAGGGCGACGACGTAAGGCTGTACGGCCATGAAGGACTACCTTTCGCCTGTGAAACATACCATCACGCGATGAGCCGCGCTGCGCCCGATTGCCAGCCGAGTGTCCTGCCGGATGGCAAGGATCATCGGCCCGGATGGATTGGACTGGACGACCCGAATCACGGTGCCCGGAGTCAGACCCATTTCGGCCAACCGCTGCCGCAGCATTCCGTGCCCTTGAATGTCCACGAATTCGACGATCTCCCCGGCGCTGACCAGGCTCAGGGGCAGGGTTTGACGGGCCATGTTTATGCTGTCAGTCATCATGTCTTAGAGATCCACTTCGATGAACTGCGCTTCACTTTTGCGCAGCGAGAGATGATAGCCCCGTAACAGGTATTCCAGCGGATCGCCGAGCGGCGCGGCTTTGACCAGCTCGATCTCGACTCCACGTACCACGCCCATATCCATCAGGCGGCGGCGAATCGCGCCCGCACCGCCCACTTTGGTGACGCGGGCGATCTGGCCGGGGGTAAGTTGATCCAGGGTCATGGTGGATTGCATGGGTTCGTCCTCTTTTTTGAGTTGCGCTTCCGCCCAGCAGGACGGGCATATTCCGGTGACACACATACAGGTGGTCAATACCTTGAGATCCAGATCGGCTTCCAGGCCGTGGATGAGGTTTGCCACCTTGTCCGAGCCGAAGGCGATCACCTTGCCGCACTGCTGGCAGGTAAAATGATACGTTTCGGGGATCAGGGTATAACATTTGCGATCGTGATCCGGCGAGGTGTACTGCTGGCGGATCAGGCCTTGATCCTCAAGGGTGTGCAGGGTGCGGTAAATCGTCGTCAGGTTGATCGA
>JAIOHO010000011.1 GCA_019912905.1 Anaerolineae bacterium | reverse complement strand
CCGTAAATAAGCGCGCCGCGAATTCGGTGCCGCCGAAGATCGAAAAGCCGAAGCCGTGCAGCAGGAACAGCAGCGGACTTTCTGGCACGATGACACTGCCGGGCAGCGCCGGGTGCAGCGCGCGCCAGGCCGCCAGCGCCTGAGCCGCTTCTCGATTGGTGAGCGGAATCGAGTCCAGTTCCGCGATGCGCAGCGCCAGCGCCAGCGCGATCAGCATCCCGTAGGCGATCCATTCATAAGACAGGGCCAGCGCGCCGGGACGCGTCGGCGCGGGCGTATAGGAGTCGGTTACAGCTTGCATACGTGTTCGCTCGTATCTCTTATGATCCGCCCGAAATTCGCCGGATCGCTCCGTCTTCCCCAGTGTCGCATGGCTAGCCCCGCGCCGTCAAACTGGCCGAATCGACCCGATAGAAGCGGCTGCCGCCGCGCTCGCAGACGACGTCCAGATTTTCGGTAAACTTCTCCGCGGCCTGCACGCCGTACTTATTGCGCTCGGTTTCGCCGAAGAAGATATAGTCGATGCCGTACTGCTCGATCATCGGGCTGACCACATCCCAGCGCAGGTCGGTGAAGATGCGGTCGATGTCCTGCGGACGTGTGCCGACCACCTGCGTATACGTCGGGCCGCGCCACTGGCCCTCGTGATTCTGCCAGCCAAGCACGATCGGCACACCAGTCAGCATCGCCACCCGGCCCCATTTGCCGGTGATATTGTAAGCCGAACCGGGGTCCGCCGCCTCCAGCACCACATGGTCGCTGCCCTGGACCAGATCGTTGAAGCACATGATCGCGGCATAATCGTCGGCGCTGATCGTCGTCGGCCCGCCGTCGAGGGTCAGTGGGCTGGGGTCTACGGCTGCTGCTCGGCCCGATTCGATCCACATGCGGTTCTGAAAACCGAGTACCGGGTACATCAGGCCGAGTACGATGCTGACCGCCGCAACCGCGATCAGGGCCACACGCAGCGCTGGAACCCGCCTCGCCAGACGCAAATCGGCGGCGATCACATACACGCCGTAGGCGCTGGCGACGCCAAACATTACCCAGGCCTGATAGTAAAACTTAAAAATGGTATTGATGCGCACGCCAAAATTATCGCGCAGATAAACAAATTCCGGCACCAGCGTGAGCACCATCCCCGCCGCCGCCAGCAGCAGCACGAAGCCTGTCGCCGGGGGATAATAAATCACTTTGCGGGCTTCATCCGGGACATACTCATCTTCGCGCACTGCCGCCGCAGGAGGAAACAAGCGCGCCACCACCACCGCAACCCCCGCCAGCAGGGTCAGCGGCGTCAGGATGTTCGCCAGCCGCCGCGACAGCAGCGCGGGCACCACCGTCCCGGCCCCGCCGTTCTGGTCGATGAATCCGACAACCAGACCGGACAATTCAGGAATCAGCGTGGCGGCGAAGCTCATCACCAGCACCAGCAGCACCAGGGTCAGCAGCAGCACCACCGCAGCCAGAATGCCCAACCGCCAGTTCATGCGTCCGCGCGCCAGTACGGTTTCCAGGCCCAGAAACGGCGCAAGGATGGGCAGAAACGGCCCGAACATGAGGAAGTATTGGGCAAAGCGAGTCGGATACAGCAGGTTAGGCAGGATACCGGATGCATGCGACCGGAAGCTAATGAAGAACGGGAAATAAGACACCAGCGTCAGCACACCCAGCGCCAGTCCCAACCGCACGAGGCCCCACCAATCCACCGCCCGCAGCCGACCGGTGCCGTTTCGGATCATGCGGCGCACGGCATCCGCGCCGACCAGCACGACCATGTAGATTGGCCCATCCCAGGTGTTCAGAAACACCAGTCCCCCCAGCGCCAGACTGTAGAATATCGTCTCCGCCCGGGTCGGATTGTGTCCAGATAGAATCACATTGAGCGCCAGCCCCAATGCCAGCACCGCGAACGGCACCGCCAGCACATGCGGATGCACATCTGCCAGCAGGAAACTGAACGCCGGGAATTCATCGATTGGCTGGACGCCGATGCGCGAGCCATCCAGGTTGGTATCCGTCACGACGCGGCTGGCGCGGAACCACCACCAGAAATCCCAGTTGGCCGGGGAAATTGCGCCCGCTTCTTCCGGCAGCGCAGGCTTTGGCGTCAGCCGGTCATCCTGACCCCAGAAGCTGAGATAAGCCGCATCCGCCGCCCGTGCCTGATAAGGCACTTCGATCAGCGGCGTCTGAAAATTGCCGAGCAGCGTCACGAAGATCATACCGAGCAAACCGGCCAGAATCGCGGCCCCCGGCGCAGGCTGATCATGTTTGAAGCGCGACGCCACCAGGTTATACACGACGCCGAAACTCGTCAGGCCGGTGAGCGCGAACAGCAGACTGATGGTCATATTGAAGCCCACAGAACTGCCGATGCCGCTGAGCATCGACAGAGTCGCCGACAGCACGTAGCCGAAATAGTAGTAGCTGATGGCATAGCCCGACAACCAGGGGTCATTCGGCGGGAAAATCTCGCTGCGCTGCACGGCACTCATAAACGCCAGTTCCATCGGCTTTTCGGTGCCGGTCAGGTTGGGCAGATGGGCGCGATAAAGCGCGAAAAAGATCAGCAGCGCAGCGAACAGCACCTCGCCCACCAGGATTACCGGGCGATTCCGCCGTCCCCACGCGCGCCAGTCGAAGGCTTCCGCCTGCCGGAAATGGAAGGCCAGCCCGATCACCAGCACCATCAGCCAGGCCAGCAGTACGCTGCCGGGCGTATTGCGCAGGAACCCCAGGCTCGCCAGCAGCCAGAACACGAAACCGACCAGCAGCAAACCGATGGCCCGCGCCAGCGTATAACCCCGGTCCGGCAAACCACCGAGCACTCGCGTCGTCAGCGGCAGCACCGCGACGCCCGCCAGAGTCACCAGCGCCCACCAGTTGAATACGATCCAGCCCTCGCGGGCCAACCAGTCCAGAATCACCTGTTTATCCCATCGCCTGTGCCACTTGAGCGCCCTCGATCACGTGATAGACGATCGCTCCGCTCTGATCGTAGACTTTTTCCAGCAGCCCCATACTCACCATCGTCTCGAACTTTTGCAGGCTTTCCGGCGAATAGTAGGTCCGTTCCAACCCGCTGACGATGATGTAGTCCACCCCATAGAAGCGGATCACCTTCAGGGCTGTGTGGATGTCCGTCGTCGCGTAGAAGCCATTGATATTGGCGCGGCGCTGGTTGATCAGCGTGCCCATGCCCTCGAAGGTGCGCTGCTGCGTCTGATGGAAGCGCCAGCCCAGCACCGTCGGCAGGCCCGTGTAGATTGCCACGCGCCCGCCCCACAGATATTCTCGCCAGCTCTGCGTCTCAATAATCGTCGGCGTGCCCGGCACGTTGTCCTGAAGCCAGCGGATCATCTCATAATCGTCGCTGAGCAGGAGCCATTCGCCATTTTCGGAATAGCTGGCATAGTCCATGTAAGCCATGCCATCCAGGGTCAGCGGTGTCTCCGGGGCCATGCGGTCTGCCGCGCGGCCCTGGGTCGCCATCACCGGGTACAGGGCTGCGACCGCGAACAGCACACCCACGACGGTGTACCACGCCCCACGCACCACACCGCGCCAGCGGGCCGAAGCCTCAAACAGCCAGGCAAAGGCCGCCCCGCCGACCACGCTGAACAGCATCCACGCCTGAATATAAAACTTGAAGACCGTATTCTGACGGCCAATATCGCCATCGAGCACGATAAACTCGACCCCCAGGGTCAGGCCCACCGCCAGGCCCGCCAGCGCCAGCACGAACTGAACAGCCCGTGACTGATTCGGGCGGAAAAACAGCACGGCCAGCCAGACCAGCAGCGGCACGGCGATCAGCGCCACCTGATAGTCCACGATCGCCAGGAACACGGTGCCCACCGCGACCGCGACGAAGGCCACCGCCAGCGCCACCAGCAGCGGCCCCAACCCGCGCAGGTCGCGCACGTAGATGGTGCGGAACCAGCGCGCCGTGTCCCAGACCAGCAGGCAGAAGAGCAGGAACAGAAAGACGCCGTGCAGGTCGAAGTAGGCCCACAGCGGGGTTTTGCCGCCCGTCCAGGGGTCGATGCTGCCATACACCGCCGCGTACCAGGTCGTAAACGGCAGCGCCGCCGCAAAACCCAGCGCCACGAACCCGCCTACGCGCAGCATCAGACTGATGAGCGACTGCCGGTCGAAGCGTCGCCATGCCAGCCACCAGGCAAACGACAAGCCCAGCACACTCAGCAGGGTAAAGGTCGGCCAGTCCCAGGTATTGGTCGCCCGCAGCAGGCCGACAAACATCGCCCCGAGCGCCAGCGCCAGGAACCGAAACAGATTCTTGCGCCGGTCCTGCCCGGCCAGCAGCACTTCGTTGAGCACGAAAACCATCACGAACAGCAGCATCGGCATGGCGATCATGTGCGCGTGCAGGTCCCCGTACAGGAAGGTGA